>JASHOO010000549.1 GCA_030041035.1 Bryobacteraceae bacterium
GGCGGTGGCGTAGCGCTCCGCGGTGGCCTTGGCTCCACGCTTATTATACGGCGTGCGCATCAATAACACGGGCTTCCGGACGCCTGGTTCCGCGCCGTAGACATCAGTGGCCAAGTGGATGCCATCACGCATCGGGACGGCGTAGGCGTGCGGCTCCGGTGGAGTCTGGGATCGAGCGATAACGGATAGCAATAGCAGCGAAAAAAGCGTGCGAAATTTCATGCACGGGGCAGTATACCAGGCGACTGCGCCATCTTGCGGAGGCGAAAGAGCGCAGCGAGTGGCACGGCTTAATAAACACCTGCGTGTGGGAAGACGTCGCGCGGCTAAGCGTGTTCGAGATCCTTCAGCGTGGGCGCGAGAGATGCTGTTCAGTGATAGCGTGAGCGGTTGCCGAGTCTGCCCTGCCGGATCGCCGCGCGCCTCGACGCAGGGTAAGTTGGAGCGCGAGGACGTCTCCGGACGCTCCGGCGGTGTCCACAATGCGTTTAGCCTCGCTCCGGGACGCGTGGCGGCACGGTATGATGGTAGCACCTAAGGGGGATAAGGTGTAGGCCAGGTTGCCAAGTCTAGGATGATGCTCTGGAGAACCTTATTTCGGAACTCCGAACAGCAGAACTTCGAGGCGACAATATGTCCACTTTGATTGCAGAACCCTTCTCCCGGTCCCATTCCTCCTGGCGGCCGCAGATTCAGAGTCCTTTCTCCAAGTTGCGCCTGGCCCACCCTGAGCCCATCCAAAAAACGAATTCAAGCGTGAGGTGAGCATCGACCGAGTTGCCCTCGGTAATGACGATGCTGGCTTGAAGGGGTGTCTCACTGGTGAGACATCCGATGAATTCGCAGCGGCTATTTCCACATGGTCGGATGCTGCCGATATAGTTTCAGCCGAACCCCTCCGAAAAACGCTCCGCCTTAGATTCCGACTCCGAGCAAGCCCGCGAACAGCGCTGTCGCTTCCACACTCTCTCGACCTTCACGCTCCCGATATACGTCCCGGGGATTGAGCCAGAGCGCAAATCCGTCGAGCGTCGAAGTTGCGGCGACCCCGTATAGCATCGACGTGTCCCTGCCCGCTCAGGCTAATCCTGACGGGCTCACTTGTCCCACACTCCACCAACCACGAGTAGCCAACGAGCAGCAACAACACGACGCCCAGATCAGATGGTGGATATGCCGTCCGCGAAATTCCACATCATGGAACGGGCCGACGCCCGGATGGATCGCCTCGGTGATCCGTGAACGATGAGGATCGTGACGAAACGACCGCGTTCGTCGTGAGACGGCTTGGGAATCTAGAAGTTCGTTGTCGCTGCTCTAGGAACTTGTTGAAAATCCGCGGTTGGGCCTTCTCCTGGAGAACATTTCGGGTGAAAAAATCGTCAACCAATTGAACAGGGTGTAGGGAATTGGCGCATGCCGTGGCATACGTCAGGCAAGTTCGCCTTCTCGCCCATCAACGTAGTGAGCAAGAAGCCCTACAGGGGCATCAATACGCTTTGCGGCCAAGTATGCCGGGCACTCGCTACGGGCCGGGCACGCTACCAGCGCAGCCATTGCGGGGGCCTCGGAGCGGAGCATCACGAAGCAGACCGGGCACCGGAGCGTGCAAATGGTGCGCCGTTATATCCGGGATGGGAGCTTGTACAGCGAGAACAGCGCGGGGAAGTTGGGGCTATAACGTAGCGGCACCTTACCGACGATAAGCGCCCTAAATGGTGGCTCCAGGGGTGGCTGACGCCTCGGGCCTGACTGCACGACAAAGCCCTATAAATTCGGCTCACAAAAACAGGGCCGCCTCCTCAAGAGGCGGCCCGCATGTGTTCGCTTCTGTGAATCCGACTTGCCGAAGGGGCAGTGCTGAGTGGGTTTTCGATCCGTTACTTCCCGATCAGGTGGCCAAACGCATATTCCGTCGTCGCTGCGCTCCCGCAAGCGGTTTCATGCGTCTCGGTTACGCTCACCTGCGAGGGAGGAGCGTGCCCGTCCCAGGCAAGCGCAACGGACGGGTAACAGCCAGTGCCATAAGGAATGTTTGTGTTAAGTGTACCGGAAGTTGTCGCGCTCCAGGTGATTGAGGTCGGCGAGGCTCCGTCCAAAAAGCCCACACTGTACACCAGCGACCCCGTGCCCTCGTCCACCTGGTGCGCCTCCACGAGGACTCGACCAGGGACCCACAAGTCGGTTCCGTCTCCATACACCGAGACAGTCGGATTGTAGCCGCTGCCGTAGGTGCTCGGTGCGGTCCAGGCGATGGTCGACGTGGCTGTGTCCACAGCCCCGATTGCATACCACAGTGTTCCGCCGCCGCCCTGAGCAACCAAGACCACCTGGTTGTCGGCAATCGAGACAGTCGGCGCATAGCCCTGGCTCACGCCGCTGCTGTCGAACGGAAGCGATGCGCCCCAGCTTATAGATGGCGAAGCACCGAGAGTGAGAATGCCAACGTGGTAGTAAAGAGTGGACAGGCCTGACCCTGTTTGATGCACTTCCACAACGGTCGCGCGATTGAGGTCCGTACCTGCCGGCCCCATATTATTGTCGGCCGCGACGGTGGGATTATAACCGGTGTCGACTGGCCACGCGCCGCAACCCCTGGGGACTGGACCACAGGCCCAGGGACCTGGAGCCAACTGACTTGCGGAACCCCAGTTGATATCGGTCGCCGAAGTAACCGGGTTGCCAATGCTGCCGATCTGAAACCACAAGGAGCTTCCGCTGTCTTGCCCGCCCTGATGCACTTCGATTGCCGTGTCATAGTCATTCGCGCCGCTAAAGGCCAACGCGATCGATGGTGCTTCGCCGATCTGCAGCGAGGGGCCATAAATAGGGTAGATATCGCCCGTCCAGGCCACCTTTTCGAGTGAGGTAGGTTGATACGGTCCAAGCTCGTTTTCGAATGCGCTGAAGCCGGTGCCGGTCCCGGCGATCGTCGCAACAATATTCTGGCCGTCCGAAGCCACTTTGGGTAGATAGCCCGTGAAACCACTGATGTTCTTTCCGGGCACCCCCCAGTAGATCGTGACGTCTTGTGCCTTGATTCCACCTGCCAGCACCAGCACCGCCAGGCCGATTGATACTGAAACGTTCTTCATAAGAGTGTTCCTCCGTTGATTCTTGTAAGGCAAATCGAGCCGAGCCGCGCACCGCTAAGCGCCGTCGCCCTGCAACTGCCCTCATCTTCAAGGGCGGAGAACGCGGGCGAAAACTGTAATGGGCCAGCAAATTCTTTCCGGTGAGGTCATCGGATTCCCTAATTCCGGGCGTCCACCCATTGTATTTGTGAGATTCCGGCAGGCTTCCGGCAGTTTGCACGCCATCTTTGGCAGAAAACGCGCTTGTCGGAAACTACGTGAGCGGTTGGAGGCACCTCTCCTGTTTGTTACGCCTTAGCCCCACGAACCGCAGTCGTAATCGCCTTGAACAGGCTCCAATCCATGGCGTAGGTTCCAGCGATGTGGTGTGTACTTACCGGCTCGAACATGACCCGATTACCGATGCGCTGGACGTTCTTCACACCCTCGCCTCTGGTAAATGTCTCCGAGTGTTGTCCGTCGGTGCTTAGGACCGTAGCTGGTATATCAAATACGCGCGTCGCCATGCAGGTCTCCTGCTCAAGCGGAGAGCGGGTGCGCTGAGGTGACGCGCTTTCTGCACCTTGGCTTCCCCCCACCGGTTCCGGTGGCGACGTAACCGTAGTAGTCCTGCGCCTACGGTAGCACGTTCATCTTGAGGGTGACTGCGGTAGGGGCTGGCCTTCGACCGCCCGAAATTCCGATGTTGGCGACCAGCGGCGGTACCGGGTGCTGGCGAATACAGTCCAGCGCTGGTGCTGAAGGCAAAAGCCCTCCGATCCTCGCGACTTCCAATGGCACTGACGGTCCGTTAGATTGTTACCGCCCGTGCCTAGCGCACCGCGGTCGTGATCACCCAGAACTCGCTCCAATCCATGGTGTAGGTAAACGCCGGTCACGTCCGAGCCCATAAACGCCTCGGAGGGTGCGGGATCATGACCGAGGATGACTGATCGCCCGTGCCAGGGCAGGTCCCGAGGGGTTCTCGGTGACAACGGCGTCTCTCGTTCCTGATCCCGTTCTGGCCGCTCAGCAGCCGCTTTCTCCGAGTGGCGCGTAATACGCCCGGAACCCCCTCGCATCTTCCCTTAACGCATCTGGCCAATCTCGGCATAGCGGGCCAGATGTCGCCGTAAACCCAAAACTTCCCATATCCGGACTACGTCGACGCTCGACGAGTGCACGACGTTCGTTGGTCTGACAGTCGCGTGAGGAGGTCGCATTCATGTAACCGAGCCCAAGAACTCTCGGTACCGGAAGGCAAATTCCCCGGCGTAAAGCTAGGGAGCCAACTGTGTCAGCCATTCCATCCACCCTTACGTAAACCCTCTACAATGTGATCGAGATCCGCCGGCGATGCGTTCCATTTTCGCAATTCAAGCTGTGCCGAAAAGTTCGGTTTGATTTCCAGTATCCTCGACACTGCCTTGCCGGCGTCCGGACGGCCCAATTGACCTTTGGCGGCTGCGTCTAGCAAATGAGTCCAGTAGAAGTTGGGTAATCCGATCTTCTCAACTGACCTAATCGTGTTCTCGTACGCCTTTCGGTTGTAGTCGCGCCGGGCAAAGCTGAAGTAGTACCAGCCCGGATGCAATGGATTGAGTTCCTGAGCACGTCGGGAGAGTTCGACACCTCGTTCGAATTCGCCCATGAATGCCAGATAGTGCCCGATGTCGGCGAGCGTCTCGGGATCATTGGGGTTCAGCCTCAGAGCCAATTTCGACTCTGTCTCGAACTTCTCATTCTCACCGCGGAAGAAATGTACAATTGCCAGCCAACATCGCGCATATGCGTTTCGCGGATCAAGCTCTGTCGCACGCAACGCATGCGTCAGCGCGCGGCCAATGGGGTCTGGGCGCGGGTTCATCTCAAAACGATGCTCGGCCAGATAAACGTTCGCGAGCAGCGCATGCGCGTCGGACGAAAGCGGATCGAGTTCTACCGCCCTTTCGAGTAGGTCCCGCGCCTCAGCATGCATTTCCGCGCTCAATGCCGATGTGTACCTGCGGGCCCGTAGCACGCAGTCGTAGGAATCGAGTTCCAGCGGTCCTTTGGCCATCGCCCGTTCGAGGGAGACATCCTGCAATTTCACGCCCAGCGTGGCGGCAATCCTGCGCGTCAGCTCGTCCTGCAAGTCGAAGATGTCACCCATCTGGCGGTCGTAACGATCACCCCACAACTGAACGCAGCTGACCCCATCAATGAGCTGAACCGTGATGCGGACCCGGCCGGCGGCACGGCGCACGCTGCCTTGGACCACGTAACCAGCTCTCATCTCCCGGCAAAATTCGGGGACGTTGATCGGGCGTCCCTTAAATTGCAAAGTGGACCCGGCGGCGATCACGCGCAGGTCGCGGAACCGCGATAGGTTGGTGACAATGTCTTCTGTTAGCCCGTCGGAAAAGTAATCGTCGGCAGCCGCGCTCTGATTTGCAAAAGGGAAAACCGCCAACACCGGCCGCGGCGCTGTTCCAAAAGCGGTCACGTCGGCGCTGAGTGGCTGGCCTGCGAGCGCTGGCTCGTTCTTGACGACTGCTTCCCTCTCGGCGGCTCGCGATCCGACTAAGCCCTCTTGCGCCTGGTCCTGGGAAATACTTGACTGTCCCTGATCCCGTGCCGTAACCGGCGCCGCAAATTCGAATCCTCTCCCCCTCACCGTGCGGATATAACTCTGACTATCACCGCTGTCTCCTAGGACTCGCCGCGCCAACTTAATACAGCCATCAATTGTCGCCTCTGAAACCAGCCGGCCTTGCCAGACGCCCTCAACAATTTCATCTCGGCTGACTACCCGGCCGGCATGGCGCACAAGGAACAGGATGAGATCGAAGACTAGCGGCTCGATGTGCAGGACGATCCCGTTTCGCCGTAGCTCATATCTTTCCGTCGCGAGTTCGAAATCACCGAACTGATACCGCATTCCATTCCCGCTCGCCGATGCCGTCGTCCTTGAAGCGCCAGCAGGCATTACCTATGGTAGACCGATGCGGCTGGCGATCCCAGCGTGGTTTGTGGGCCAGTCCCCCGAGAATCCGCAGGTATTCCCCAGGTACCGCCCAAGCGGCGCGTGAGCGGACGAGCGAATATTCTTCATGGCGGCCCTAAACGGCGCCGCAACAACAAACTGGTTGGAGATTTGACATGACACTAACGCAAAAAGATAAGCTGCTGCGATTCGCCCTGACTGCCTTCGGAGTCGTCTTCTGCCTGATCTACCCCGTGGGTATGATCTGGCCCTCTGGTTGGGTGTGGCACGGAGGCCACGGCCAATATTATTTGCAAATGATTTGTGGAGTCTACGCCGTACTAGGCATCTTTCTCATCGCGGCGGGGCGGGATCCTTACAGCAACCGCAGCCTGATTTCTTTCACTATATGGTCGAGCCTGGTTCATGCCGGAATCATGGCGGCGCAAGCCATCTATGACGGACACGAACTCGGGCACCTCACTGGCGATGTACCAGCGCTGCTTCTGGTCGCGGCCGTGCTTTGGTTCCTGTCTCCTGCAAGACAGCAGAGGGAGAGCAGCCTGTCCCAGCGCTCCCATCCGTCTGCACAGCCGACTCTCTGAAGATTGCGTCCGCGCGATGATCTGCGAAACCGGCAGTTATGCCCTAACGAGGCTCGTATCGAGTCTTGGAGGGCAAGTTAGGGGAAACGCGCTGCGCACTGATCTGAATGTAACGCGGGCCGACAACCAGAATCTCGGAAGGTTGGCGGAATACAAATCGGCAATCTCGAAAGTTGAACTGGTTCTGTCCGTATAGTCGGCGACACGTACGAAGCCGGTCCCATTGAGTTTGGGCGATCACCTTACTACGAGTGGCCGGTCATCCGACCGTAACTCGCCACAAATTACGCGAACGCCATATCTAGGGAGTCGAGGCCATCGCTCGCGATGGAGCATTCCTGACCACTGCGCGACTGATCGTTACTTGGCGCGCGAAATCGACGGTTGGAATATGGCAGATTTCTCAGATAAAGATCCAAACGCGAGGACCCGCTTGCCTCTCGGGGCGCGTGAAGCCCGGGATGCCGTCATTCTCTCGATCCACTACCGCAAAGCCAGCCGAGCCGATCTGGGAACCGTTTTTTCAACGCACCGCGGTTATCGCGTCGAGCGGATCCAGGCTGTCGATATGTTCCCGCGCGGATCACATTGAAAATGATCGTGAGACTTCGACGTAGTCACTACTCCGCTCGAAGTGCGGTGGCCGGATCGACAGAACATGCGCGGCGCGCAGGCAGGTAGCTCGCCATGCATGCCACAACGAGCATGCAGCCGGAAACGACGATCCACGTTGGAAGATCGAGCGGCCCGACTCCGAACAGCATTGCCGCAAAAAGTCGCGAAATCGCAAACGCTCCCGACCAGCCAGCGGCGATTCCACAGATTGCCGGGAATAGCCCGCTTCGCAGCATCAAGCCGGTAACGCGAGCCGGTGAAGCGCCCATCGCGATGCGAATGCCGATCTCGAACGTGCGTTGCGCAACCGAGTGAGCGATCACGGCGTAAATGCCCGCCAAGGAAAGGATGAGCGCGACGACGGCGAATGTGGACAACAGTATCGTGGAGAAGCGCCGTGGCGCCAGCGACTCGGCAATGAGCTGCGTCATCGGTTTCACGTCAAAGACGAAAGCGTCCCTGTCGATGTCCACAATTCTTCCGTGCATGGCGGGATAGAGGGGCAAGGGGTCACGATGGGTTCGCACCAGCAGCGTAATCGCGGATTGCGGAAATAACCCTTCAGGAAGGTAGACCTCGTTTCCGGGCTCCGCATCGAGTCCCGCGTATCGCACGTCGCCAACCACACCGATGATCACCGATGCGGTCGTCTTCCATGACATCAGCACTCTTTTGCCAACGGCATCCTGCCCCGGCCAGGAGCGCTCCGCCAGTGTGCGATTCACGATTACGGATGGAAGGCTTCCCACTTCGCCGACTTCATCGTGCTCGTCATAACCGCGTCCGGAGAGGATGGGGATTTTCATCAAACGGAAGTATTCCGGGCTGACGACGCGGAGTCGCGCGGACGGCCGATCGACCGGCGTGTCCGGCTTTCCTTCGATGCTGAAGGAGCCATAAAAACTTCCCTCGCGCATGGGCACGCCCTGGATGACCGCGGCGCCTTGAACTTCCGGTACCGTTTCCATCGAACGGATCACCTGGCGGGAAAATACGACGTTGTGCCTCCATGCGAATTTGTTATTGGGAAGGGAGATCGTCATCGTCAACAGATTCCGGGTATCGAAACCTGGATCGATCTGCCACAGCCGATTCGCGCTCCTGACCATCAGGCCCGTGGCGATCAAGAGCATGAGCGTCATAGCCACTTCCGCAGCAACGAGAATGGCGGCAAGGCGTTGCCGGCCGTGGCCGGCGGTGATGTTTCGTCCTTCGAGCTTCATGGCATCGACCGGATTTGCAGACGACACCCGCAATGCGGGGATGATGCCCGTGATCAACGCTGTCAGTAAAGCAACCATCAACGTGAACAGGAGAGCGGTGCGATCCACTGTCGACTCCCGCGCCAGCGGAACGTCCGCGGGAATTAAGGGCAGCAGCAGAACGAGGTTCGCATACGCCAAGCCGACTCCGATCACGCCCGCCGGCAAAGCGATGCATGCGGACTCAGCCAGAAACTGCCGCAGGATTCGCCATCGCACCGCGCCGAGCGCCGCGCGTATCGCCACTTCTCTGTGGCACGCCGTGGCGCGAGCCAGCAGCAGGTTGGCGACATTTGCGCATGCAACCAGAAGTACAAAACCCGTGCAGGCGAACAACAACAGCAACACCCGGCGAGATCCCCCCAACACCTCATCGCGCAGAGGGACGACACGAACGCCGAGACCGTTGTTAGTTTCGGGATGGGCAGCGGCAAGATTGCGGCAAACGGTATCCATCTCCGCCTGGGCTTGCTCGAGTGAGATTCCCGGACGCAGCCGGGCAATGGCGTCCAGATCGCCATTATCACGCTTCGCCGGATTGATCAATTCGGGAACCCAGAAATCCACCGAATCGCCAATACTCGTGACCACTCCGGGTGCCAGACTGAAATCGGCGCTGAGCGGCGGGAAATGCGCGTCGGCCGAAGCGATGCCGGTAACCAAAGACGGCGTTGGCCCGATACGGCTCAGATTGATGAGGTTAACATCCAGAACCTTGCCGAGGAGTTTCCGGTCCGATGCGAAGCGACGCTGCCAGAGACGGCGGCCGATAATGATCTCGAACCTCCGCCGCTGTGGATCATTTGGGCCGAATGTTTCGCCCATCAAAGGTACGCCGAGAACTTTGAAGAACTCAGGCGTGATGCTGAGTCCGCGCAGGCGTTCGCTTCGATCTCCCCCGGTCAGATCCACAGTTTGCCGCCGATAGCCGGCGATGGCTTCAAACGATTTCGCCTGAGCTTGCCAGTCGAGCAGATTGGCTGGCGCAACCGTGGGAAAGAACATGCCGTGCGAAGGATTCATCGGGCGGAGCATGACCAGGCGATCCGCGCCGGGGTAAGGCAGTGAATGGACCAGCATCGCGTCACCAACACTGAAGATCGCCACGTTCGGGCCGACACCGACAGCCAGGCTCAGCATCGCGACGACTGTTGAAATGCCTCCTCGTCTGAGCTTCCGAAGAGCGTAGCGGATGTCGGAAGAAAAGCCGCGCACCGTCTGTCATCTTAGCCCCATTTCGAAGTCGTGGGTTATCGGAACCATGCGCAGCGGTCGGATCGCTCGCGCTCGCCATTTCGCGGCTGATCGGTACTGACGAAGCGCCCTGCGACAATGTGTTGAGGGCCGAATCAGAGCATCCACTACCAGGATGAGAGGCAAGTTGCAGGACTGCACGCACACGATCATGGATGGCTTCGAGTTGTCTGCCGCCTATGACGCAGTCATGGGTAACGCCGATCCCAATGATGTAAAGTTTGGGAGTTCAACGACCCGAGTGAGAGACGTCGTCAATCGTGGCCGGGTATTCGACGGCTTGTACCTGCACCCGCCCGTTCTCAAGGCCTGTTGTCGCATAATCAACGAACCTTTTAGGCTCAGCACAATCCACGCCCGCACACTACGGCCAGGTCTGCCGGCTCAGAATCTCCACGTCGATTTCGAACGCGACGCTCACGGCTGGACGATGGTCGGGTTCATCTTCATGGTTGACGAGTTGCGGAACGACAATGGCGCGACTCGTTTCGTGCCAGGCTCACAGCTGTGGTCCGTGGTTTCACCTGAGCTCGCGCTGGGCGAGTTCAAAGCAAACTATCCTGGACAGGTTCTGGCCTGCGGTCCGGCAGGCTCGATGATCGTGTTCAACGGGTCCGTCTGGCATGAACACACCATGAACCGTTCAAGCAGCCTCGACGTTCGATACAGGGTGCGTATATCCGGCGTGGCGCGGGATCAGGGGAAAATCTTCCGGCGCGTATGGTTCCCGAAACACTCTCGCAGATTGCTCCATTGCCGAAGTACCTGCTAGAGCCGTGGAGTCGCTTCAATCGTCATCGGAATCTTCCCAATGACCCGTGCGAACGCCGTACCGTTTAAACAATCGGTCACTCTGTCACTCCACAACCAAATCGCCGGCTGAATTGTCTGTTTGTGGTCAGGCCCATGTCCATGATCCGATTGCCGGTTGCAATGCCGCGTCGCTGCGGTAACTGCTGACGGTTGGGCGCTTGCTCGATGCCGTGGCCGCGCGCGGTACCGCCGTTTCGATTCAGGGTTCTGTGCCGCGCACAACGGCGCGTTAACTTGCCAAGATGGCAAACGATTCGGTCCAGTAATCGTTGCATGAGGCGGACTGCCCGGCCCGCGGAAACGACGCGGTAGGAGCGCGACCGTCGGGGTTCCTTTAGACGACGGACAAGGAAGCCAATGGAACGCCCGCGGCGCAAAAAACTTTTCATGCTAATTTTTTTCGCCGAAAGCGCATGTAGGAATAGGAGGCCAAGACAAGCAGTTCGGCCTGCTCAAATCTAAAACGGAGGAAGAAAAGACAATGTTCAATTTCCTGAAAGACTCAATTTCCGTCGGCTTCGCAGCCGACCAGAACGCAACCGCCGCGCCTCGTTGGTGGGTGCTTGTTGGCAGCCACTACGTCCTCGGGGGTAGCGACTAAGGCCGTAAAGCGAATCTACTGATGCTGCTCGTCAGGTTTGGAATAACCGCGATGAGCAGCATCACCCGATGATTATGATGCGCTCACTTCAGAGCTACTTCGATAGGAGGCGAATGCGCCGGCCTGGCAAAGGCGCACTCGCTTGGCTCTATGAACACGAATCCGATTTCCAGATCTCGCGGGTGAATGACAAGGCGATCCCATGGCAGGTGAAACCACTGTCCGAATTGCTGTTCCTTCTGGCGGCTTTAGAGCGTCATGGTATTCACAACAGCTCGCTCAATGGTTTGCGCGACCTTGCGCTCGCAGCCGGCAATCGCTTCGATTGGCAAGAACTGGCGGCCTATGACCCCTCTGCAGGGACCGCACTTGCTTTGGTTGCCGATTGCTATCGTACGTTCGAGCGCTCGGCCCCTTTTGACGGCCGATTTTTCGAATTTCTGAATCAGATTGGCTATTTCGAGGGTATGGATCGGCTGCCTTACCGGGAGATGGACCTCGCATATAACTTGGGGCGCATTGTTTCGCCAGACTACGATCGCGACATCCCGCACTGGTTTTCGGCCACGTCTTTTGGGCGCCGGCAGCACATCGTCCGCTATACGATTGACGACATCTATTCGCTGACGCACGCGGTTTTCTACCTGACTGACCTCGGGCTGCGGCCGCCGGAAAAACTGCTGGATTCAGAAACCGCAACCAGGCTTCGCGCCGAACTGGTCACGCTCACAGCCGCCATGATTCGCGCCGACAACACCGACGTGTTAGGTGAATTGCTTCTTTGTTGGATGTTCTGCAATGTGGAACGAACTTGGCTCCATCAAGCAATTCTGAACCATGCTCTCTATCAAATGTCCGCCGCCGTGACCGAGGAGGGCGCCGTGGCCCCGTCGGCAAGAATATTTCGTCAGGCCCAACAAGGGCACGCAACTTTCAAGCAGCTTTATCACACTACCCTCGTTGGAGCATTTCTATTTACGCTCCTCGGCGAAACCACCCTTTATGCGATCAACTGAGCTGATAACAAGACTGCTTGCAACCTGCGAAAGCGAGTTGGCCCGTCTCATCACCGGGTTTGAAGATGCGCCAACATCTTCCGCGCTCTCCGGCGCTGCCGCCGTAGCGGAGATCCTGATTCTGGGATCCGATATTCAGTCCGCAGACCGGCTGCAAAATATGCTATCGGACGCGGCTACGCGATGGCTCCGGTTGGGCCTGCTCGAAGAACTCTGCTACGCGCGAGTCGAGCTGGTTTATCCGGGGGTGCTGCTGGCGTATGCGGCGCGTCGCAGTGGAACGTACCGTGCGGCGGACATGCAGGTGATCCAGCGCCTCTGCGAAGGCCGTTTGATCGCCCGAAGCGAAGTGCCGGTTCTGACACAGCGATTGATAGCCGCTTACTTCACGCGCTGCGGGGTTGATGCGGAATTTGGGGACCTTGGCCATCGCGATCTGGTGAAAATGGTGGATAAGCGGGCTTTGCGAGCGCGCTCCGACGAGTACGACATGCTCGTTGTACTCATGTGCGCACAACTGCTTCAGCTGTTGGGCGCCTCGGTGTTCGACCGGCCCAGCCTTTATCCCCGGTTGTTGCTTGCGCAGTCCGTGCGTTCGGCCAATGAAAACTGGTTGCCGGTTCTTGTATTTTTATGCAACCGCTGGTTCCCGGTCGAAGATGGTCTCCGCAGCGCGGCGCGGGATTGCATCGCGCAAATCTTACCGCCGCCGGGAGAATTGTTGCCGGCGCCTCGAGCAAGTGACTTCGACCAGGAATACATCAGCCGGACGGGCCGCGGGCTGCGCATAAGAAGCACGATTGCTCTAATTTTTGCCCTTTGCACACCAGGAGAATCGCATGCAGAACATCTCGATTGCGTCGCTGTCAACTGAAGAAGCGCTGGCGACATCAGCTTATCTCAAAGAACTGCCCCGAGTATTTCCGGCAATGGTTGTGGCTGTTCAGTGCTTGTTTGGCCGCTGTTGTCTTGCATCCGCCTTCGATCTGAATCTGGATGTACTAGCCGCCGAGGCACAGGAATTCGGAAGTCAGATCCTGACTCATCCTGAGTCTGACCAGCTCGGCTTGGATCCGCTACTTTTGATCGAGATTCGCTGGATACTGCAGCGAGGCGGAAAAAATTTAACGGTGCTGCAGGAGTTGCTGCGCCGGATTGCATCCACCCTCGCAGCTCAGCCCACCGAAACCCGGCAGGTTGGGCGTGTACGCAATATGGCAGCAAAACTGGCGTTCGGCGGTTTCCCAATCCGGGCTGCTGAAAAATCACGGGAGATGTCTCGACTGGTAGATTCCCCGGATCGCTGGTTTGGCTGCTCTGTAGCACAACTGGCAGAGATAGCCTACCACCTGACAGCCGATGGTGAGCCGCTCGACGAAACCTCTACGCGGATCCTGTCACTCCTCGCTTTGGCGGAACTTCGGAACTATCGCGTTGACCTGGGCTGCCTTCTGCTTCGTGCTGTGTTCGAACTCGGCGAGCCGTGTATGGAGTCTAGCGAGGCGGTGCACTTCATTGCTCTGCAACGAAGATGCGATGGGCGCTACGGATTTCCCAATCAGTTCGGTTCGGGGACGGCGCCGGAGGGCGATCCTCAATTGAGTGTCTTCTTGCCCTTGACCGTCAACGTGGCCTGGCTCTTTCGCATCCTGGCCGAACATCGTCAGCGGCGGCAATCCGCCATGACTGCGTGAGGAAACCCTTGAGTGATTTTATCCGGCTTTTGAAGTTAATTCGCGCACATGCGGCCGCGTACTCGGTGGCGGTAGCCGCGTTGATTGTGGGATCGGCGGCCTTTCTCCTCATTCCGCCGCAGTTTGGGCGGTTAATGGCGGCGTTGAATGACGTGGCCTCTGGTCGAAACACCAAGCCGGCGACAACTGCCATTCTGATTGCTGCGGTCTTGCTAGGATTACACGGCCTCGCAGCCTTTGCCTACACGTTCCTGGTTTCGTTCGCTTCTGAGCGCATCGTCAATCAGTTGCGGGCAAGGTTCTTTGGTAACCTCGTCAACGAACGCCTGGACGCACGCCCTCCAAAAAGCCTCGGCGAAATCGCCAGCGAATTTTCATCCGACCTGTCGCTCGTGCAAGATGGCCTCTCGACGACACTGATCGACTGCGTGCGGCACGCTCTCGTGACGCTAGGAGCGTTCGCGGCCTTGTTCTGGATCGATCCTAAGATGACAGTAATTGCTTTAGCCGGTGTCGGAGTTGTGGCAGGTGCCATCCTTATATTTATTCGCAGGGTAACCGCGTCTTTGATAACGATTCAGCAGGCTCGCGCCAAAGTAATGTCGCTACTGCTGGAATCCGCCTCGAATGTTTATATCATTCAGGCTTACGGCCGCACGGCGTACATGAGCGCCCGGTTTGCATCCCGGCTTCGCGACATGTTCGAGCGCGTCTGGCGGCAGATGTTCCTGGTAGCCAGCATGAATCCTGTCTGCCTGACCCTGTTCGCCGGAGTTATGTCAGCGCTGGCTATATTCGGCATGCAGCGCCTTCGTGAAGGTCAACTCACGATCCCAAACCTGATTTCCTATTTCACGTTCGCTGCGGTCCTAGTCGCCTCGGTGAGTCAACTCGGATATCTGGCCGGACGGCTGCGGCAGGCAGGCGCCATGCTGGCCAAGCACGAGCGTATGCTCGCGCCGGCAGGCTTGCCCCGTACGGAAAACGATGATGCCGTCACCGATGCATGCAATCAGCCTTGCGGCTTCGAATTGCGCGATGTCAGCTTCACCTATCCAGGCAAAGATACACCCGCGGTAATGTGCGTCTCGTTGACAGTCCCGCCGGGTAAAGTTACCGCGATTGTCGGGGAAAGCGGCAGCGGGAAAAGCACCCTGGCGGCAATTCTTTGCGGACTTTATCGGCCACAGCGCGGGACTGTCCATCTGCTCGCGGCGCCTGGTTTCCTGGAAACTCGTGTGGGAGCGTGCGATGGACGCGTCGCCATCGTTCCACAAGAGCCTTTTCTCTTTGATGGAACCATTCTGGAAAACATCGCCTTCGGCCGCGAAGTATCAGAATTGAGCGCCAGGCAGGCCGCGATAGCCGCACATATCCACGATTTCATTACGACTATGCCCACCGGTTATGAAACGCAAATCGGCGAAGGAGGCAGAAGTCTTTCGCGGGGCCAGCGGCAGCGGATTTCGATCGCCCGTGCTTTGGCCGGTAACCCCAGCGCAATCATTATGGATGAAGCCACCGCCTCGTTGGATGTGGCGAGTGAACGCGCAATCAAAGCGGTGATCGACGAGCTTCGAGGGCGCATGACCTTTGTGATTATCGCGCATCAGGGAGCGCTTTTGTCCGGCGTGGATCATCGCATTCTGCTGCACCGCGGTGAAGTCCAATCTGAGTCCCGGTACGCAGTGGCTGCCACTGTGCCGGGTGAAGGAATATTATGCTGATCGCCGAAGTTGTCCAGCCCACTGCAGGTTTTGCAAGCCTTGCGCTCGATGACCTTCGCATTACGAGGCCTGGTGGCAGCCCTTTGATCGCGGCGACCCATATCGCCGTTCGTCCTGGTGTAACGGCTCTTCTTGGCTCGAACGGATCAGGGAAATCTACACTTTTGCGCACGCTGGCAGCTTTGCAACCGGTCAGCGGCGGCGGCATCCTACTCGACGGCTTGAATCTTGCACAAAACCGAAGTGCTTTTCTGGAGCGCCTCGTCTTTTTGCCGCAGAATTTCGCCGCGTTTCCCGATTTAACCGGGCGCGAGTTCCTCGTGTATGCGCTTCGGTTGCGAGGCGCAAGCAGGGCGCAAGCGCGGTCTACTGCTTCGGCTTGGCTGGAAGCGGTGGGTCTCCGGGATGCCGCGGACACGAAGACCGGTGCATATAGCCAGGGGATGCGGCAGAGACTCGGTTTTGCCTATGCGATGCAGTTAGATGTCACTCTCTATCTGCTTGACGAGCCTTTCGCCGGCGTCGATCCGGAAAGCCGTGAGGCCATGACGGACCTGCTGTTCCGTCTCAGCACGGATCGCATCGTCATCGTGAGCACACATCATGTCGAAGAAATGCTGGCGCGTGGGTCGGCAGTCCTCCGTATCGCCGGCGGGAAGCTGATGGCGGAATGACGGCCGTGATCCCAGATCGTTTTCAAAAGCGCTCGGCGCTCCAATGGCCCGCGATCGTTGCCACCGAACTGACCCTACGGTCACGAGACACGAGCGCACCTATTTTTCTGGCCTGCATGGCCGGAATATGTATACTCCTGACGCCGCCGTCCAATGCCAATTATTCGGTAATCACTTTCGGCGGTCTGAAACCTGTTATGTCGGCCGGAACTTCCATTGATGCAGCCGGTGTTGTCTTCAGTCTCCTTACGTTCCCCATATTCGCCCTCGGATTCGACGTGGGCCGCGCTCGCGACCGGCGTCTCGGAACAGGACCATTGCATGCCACGTCACCAGTCAATCAAGTGACCGTATTGACCGGTAGAATCGTCGCCAATTCGATCCTCATGCTTGCCTTTAGCCTGCTCACGCTCGGACTGGTGATAGCGGTAATTGCTTCGCGCCTGCACAGCCTTCCGGATACAACTTCGCTCGCGGCATTTCTTCTGGTCGTCATCCCGTCCGGGCTCTGTGGCGTGCTGACTGGTGCGGTGATGGACCGTTGCCTGGCCAATCACGATGGCGCAAGGGTACTGCTCACGCTCGCTTTGTGGTCGTTGCTGATGGTCCTATCCGTTGTCGCGGGGCTGGATTTGTTCGGCTTAAGTCTTTTGAGGGCGAACGCCCCGGTTGGCGCGACCGGTTCGGCGTTTGCGGTTGGCATCGTTGCGGCCGAACACCTGGGCAAGGTGCCTTGGACCGCGCTGACGCTCACGGCATCCTTTTTGCGTTCCACCCTGTTTCTTGTGGCCGCGATCGTGGCCGGCATGGTCCCCATCCTTTTCTGGCCGGGATTCCTGCGGTCATTATCTATGTCGATCCAGCCCAACGCCCGCGCTGCGACTGAATCCGTTACCCCAGCACGGGACTTGCCTCGCGTCCGGCCGCGCCAATCAACGGCCCTTGCAGCCGCATGGATAATCGCCCAGCGCCTGCTCGCACGTGGAGGTTGGGTCCGAACGCTTTTCTTGGTTGCTTTGGCCGGTGCTCTAATCGCTCCAAGATCCCCGCGCGTGTCTCTAACGATCGCTCTGTTGCTTCCATTGGCGATCGCCAATGCGCGTCGCATCTCCGGGGAAGGTCATTGGCGTCAGTTTGAATTATCGAACGCCGGGATGTGGAGACCGTCGCCACTTATTTTCACATCGGTCGTCCTGGGCACTGTGACGCTCATTCCGATTCTGCCTTCGCTAGTGACAATGCCACTGTCGCAGAGTATTCAGGTAATAGCCACCACAGTCGCGATGACGATCTGGCTCACTTGGACTTGCGTGGGGTTATCGCGGCCTCTGCCAGGCATCTCGCTGTACGCGGTGATCTGGTATGTCGAGTGTTTCGGCAACATACAGCCTCCAGCGGATTTACTCGGCTTCAGCGACACATCTCCTATCGCTTTCTCGATTTCCATGACTGTCGCTTTGGCCCTAACGATCACTTTGTTTCGAAGAGACTTGCATGCTTTTAGATCGCCTCGATACGTTTGATTTCACGGCGGAAGTCACGGCTACCAAGCGCACGGCCGGTTTATACTACGCCACGGCTTTGATCGGACTCGCCGGCTACACGGGCGTGGCTGCCTGGATTCTATCGACTAACACCGCCCGCATTTACGGGTTCCCGATCAGTCATGACCCTCGAACCGCAATCGAAATCGCCCTGCAAATTTGTCCGATGATGGCCGCGATTGTCCTGGTGCTGTTCTCGAGCGCGAGGGACCGTCTGGCAAGACACTGGAGCGTTCAGGCCGGCACGCATCTCATCCCGATGTATCTGGCCGTCAGTGTATTGTCCGCCGCTGTAATCCTGCTGGCACCGTCAATCGCAGTCGCCACTGTTTGCGGTTTTCACGCCTCCATGCCGGCTCCCATGACGCTTGTGTGGGTCGCGGCCGAGTTCCTGTTCGATCTCACGTTGATTGGGATCTTCACGGCCGTGCTGTACAGACTCAGCGGTAAGTTGTGGCTCACGATATTATTGTTCTTTTCCTATATCGCCGTGGTGGTTGCTGCCGGTGAGCGCTGGGGGATCACCTCTTACATCGGATTCGGGTCTACCGTCCCCGTCATGCTCACAACATACTCCGCAGCTCCTTTATATGACGGCGCGGGCTGGCTTCTACGCGGCTATTGGACCTCGGTCACATTTTTTTTGCTTTCGATCCTGTACTCATTCGATTCTTCGCGAAGTCTGCGATGGCGGCGATTCCTGACGGTAAGCGCTCCTTTACTCATAATCTGCGTTCTTACCGGTTCATTGACCTTCCGTTTGCAACAGTCCACAAACACTGAACGCCAAAATTCTGCGAGTGTGCTACTGAACGCGGCATTGCTGGCAGACGCGAGCACACCCCGGCTGCATCTCGCAAATCTTGACATCCGG
>JASHOO010000550.1 GCA_030041035.1 Bryobacteraceae bacterium
GGTGATCACCGTGCACTCGCGCCGTGATGCCCAATCCACCTACATCTTTCTGACCGACTCCGGAAAATCCGCCAGAATGCTCATCGCCGCGTTTCACCGCGATGGCGCGACCGTGATTGGAGTCAAAACGGACGTGGATACGGTGCTCAAAGCGATCGAGGATCCCCAGGGCACGGCCGGATCGCTCGGCGCCGATCTCGATCAGTGATCGCCCCGCGCCGGCCCGCGACCCCAAGCCGAGCCGCGGCCCAAGGGAGCGGTAACCAATCTAATTCGGCACTTCCGGATCCGGCCGCTCCTGGTGCACCGGCTCCACCCGCATTTCCTGGTAGACTTCCCGCAGCTTTTGCTTCATCTCTTTGAGGTTTTGAAATTCCTCGAGCTCCCGCCGCGCATCGTCGGCGCGCCCCAGCTTCCGGTAAATCGCCGCCAGATGATACCGCGTGACCGCGTTGAACGGTTCCAGTTGCGCTGAACGCTCCAGCAGAGGCCGCGCCTTTTCCGGCTGGTTCATGGCGATCAGCGTTTTCGCGAGGCCGAGCGCCGCAGCCCCGTCGTCCGGCTCCAGCTTTACCGCGTGCGAGTAGTGCTCGAACGCGTCCGGCAGGTCCGAGCGGCGCGCCGCGATCTCCCCCAGCCGGCACTCCGCCTTCTCATCGAAGGGATTGGCCGCCAGGGCCGCCTTGTACTCCTGCTCCGCTTCCTCCTGATCGGCGCGTGACGCGGAGTTGGTCAGCATCTCCGCCAGCTCGAAGCGCAGGCCCGGCCTCTGCGAATCGATCTTCACCGCCTCCCGGAATTGCGCGATCGCCCCTTGCGTATCGCCTTGCCGCGCCAGCTCGTGTGCCATGAGCTGGTGCATCCGTGCCGAATTCGGAGCCAGCATGGCCACGCTCAGCATGCTCTCGTCCGCCAGTTCGGAATAGATCTGATGCGCCGTGTACAGGATCTCGATATTGGTGGGCTCGAGCCCGCGCAGCACGCTCACCACCGCCGCTGCTTTATCCAGCTCACTCGCGCCGTAGTAAAGCTCGATCAGCTCCATGCCCGTTTCCACCCGCAGCTTCTCCTCCTGCACCTTCGGAAATGCCCGCTCCAGGTCGGCGCGCGCCGCTGCCAGGTCGCCACTGCGTTTTTCGGCTGTGCCCACCAGCGCCTCAATCTTCCACAACCCGGGCTGCAATTGAAGAGCGGCCCGCAGCTCCGGGATGGCCTTGGCATAATCGCCCTGGAAGAACCGTACGACGCCCAGATTGCCCCGCGCGTCCACATTATTCGCATCGAGTGACAGAATCGCTTCGTATTCCCGCGCTGCCAGATCCGGTTGATTGTTCTTCAGGTACTCCTGCGCGCGCCGCGAGTGCTCTCGAATCTGTTCCTGCACGCTGGATTGAGCGAACAATGGATGAGCGATGAAAAATATGCCGATGAAGGCGGAAACCACTGCTCTAACGGCCATGACCGTAGGCTAACGCGAATGTGCGTGTCCAGGCGAGATGCCAGGGACCGCCATGGGGCCCCAGGTAAAGCCGCTGCGACGGATCAGAACGAGAGCCGCGCGCCCAGTTGAATATTCCGCTGGCCGAACGTGTTGTCCGTTGTGTTGTAGCTCCCGGTCGTCCCCGTGATGACTCCGGCGCCGCTCACTCCCACGTCCTGGCCCGGGACCGCGAAATTCGGGTGGTTCAGGGCATCCATCGCATCGATGCGGATCTGCAGGTTGGCTTTCTCGCGCCATAGCGGAAGCCGGAAGTTTTTGCTGAGAGATAAATCTACGTCTTCAATTCCCGGCGCCCATAGAATATTCCGCCCTGCATTGCCGAACGTGCCCGGCGTGGGAACCGCCCAGGCGGGATCCGTGCAGCCGGTAGGAAAAGTCCCGCCGCCTTGCAACACGGTACAGCTGTTGAACCAGTTATTGACCGACGGATTGGCGACGTTCGGGTTCCCGATCAGGTTCGGATACCAACTGTTGTTGCTGGAGAGCGCCCCGCTGTTGTTGTTGGTGCCCACCAACGGTGTGAACGGCAGACCGTGTTCCAGCACAAACGTGGTCGCGACTTGCCAGCCGCCCAGCACCGCATCCACTGCCGAGTTGCTGTTGAGAATCGCCCGTCCTTTCCCAATCGGGAGCTGGTAGATCAGCGTCCCCTTGAACATCTGCGGCACATCGAAGTTCGAGAGCCCATAATTGAGAGCAGGGTTGTAAGCGCTCTGCCATAGCTGCCCGCCATCGCGGCTGCCCCAGCCGGAGGAGTCCTGATCGTCCAGCATCTTCGACCAGGTGTAATTGAAGTTGAACTGGAGTCCGTGGGTGAATCGCTTGGTGATCGAGAGTTGCAGCGAGTCGTAATTGGAAATCGCGTTATAGCTGTTTCCATTGATCGTGGAAAACTGCGGGTACGGGCGCAGGTTCTGCGCGTTGCTCGAGTTGGCAACACTCTCCATCAGCAGGTTCCCGGGTACCTGGTTCGGGTCGTTCGGGAACGACAAATTGGTCCCGTGATTAGCAACGTAGGCCGCTTGCGCCATGTAGCCGGTCCCGAACTGCCGCTCGATGCTGAATGACCACTGATACGTTTTCAGGATCGGTGTGTTTTGCGGATAGTACGTAGGACTCTGGCCGTTGAACGACGCAGGGGAGGTATCTGGCCCTACGTAGTTCAGGCTGCCGTAGGTCGCCTGGGACAGGCTGAAGACCGGGTGGATCTGGTCGGTCGAGGTCAGGCCGCCGTGGCTGTTGGTGCCCAATCCCTCGGCGCCGCCGGAATACGTATCCAGGCTCCATGGCCCATCATAAATACCGAACCCTCCCCGGATGACCCAGTTGCTCTTGGGCGACCACGCGAATCCAATGCGAGGCAGAAAGATATCGTAGATCGTGTTCTCCAGCGCGGTTCGCCCATCCTGACCGCCAAACCACATCGCGCCCAGTGTGTTGGTCGCCGGATTACTGACGATCGGGTCAAAGTCGCCCAGGCGGTTTTCGACCTCCCCCCAGCCTCCCTGGATCTGATAGCGCAGACCCAGATTCAGCGTCAGGTTGGGCGTCATTTTGAAATCATCCTCCACGAAGAACTGCGGCACCTTCTCGCGGAAACCCACGATGGGCGTATTGCTGGCGTTCCAGCTGGCCACCTCGCCGAGTAGAAAGTCCGCGTAGCCCAATCCGCCGCTGCCGTTCGGGGCTTGCTGCGTAAATGCGCCGCTGAAAAGGAAGGTGCCGGCGTTGATATTTCCCCAGGGCGTGGAGTTATCCTGGTAAGCCAGAACTTCTCCGCCGAACTTGAGGATGTGCCGGCCACGAATCAGCGTCACGACATCCGCTGCATCGTACGCGTTTTCAATATATTCGGCATTGGTCGCGGGACCGATCCACGCCGTGCCTGGATTTCCATAGAATTCGAGACTCGGCGGCAGATTCGCCTCTGCATAGTTCCATCCCAGCTTCTCCGGGTAGTTCTGGTTGAGGGTTGTGGGCACGAACCAGTTGCCCTGCCGGGTGTATCCGATTCGCGCTTCGTTCACTGTGTTCGGATTGATGGAGTAGACATCCGAAACCTGTGCATTGTACCGGTCCACGTCCCCGGATTGGTTGTTGATCGGATAAGCCGATGGATAAAATGCCGGGTTGTCGCTCTGCGTAATGGAGAACGTGATCCGGTTTTTGTCCGAAACGTTGTAATCCAGCCGCCCGAACCATTTCAGGTACGGATTCAAATCTTCAATCGTGCCCACCCAGTTGTTGGAATAACCAGGCTGGTTCGGCGCCGGGAACAGCGACTGAAACTTGAGCGCCAGCGGGTCCAGCATCGACGCCGGAATCGTGTTATTTGGGAACGGTATGCGCCCGCCGTTGGGGCCCATCCCCAGCGAATTCGGCTGGTAGATGACCGGCCATTCGTTCATGTTGGAGAAATTGCCCTTGATCATGTCGGGTGTGGGGAACGTTTGGACCGAGACGTACGACGTGTTGTCGATGGTTTTCTCTACATTGAAGAAAAAGAAGAACTTGTTCTTTATAATTGGCCCGCCCACGGTGCCGCCGAAATTGTCATAGCGCAGGAACGGCACGCTGGAAGCAAAGAAGTTACGAGCGTTCAGATCGTCATTCTGGAAATACTCATAAAGCGAGCCGTGCCAGTCGTTCGTGCCGCCCTTGCTGATCTGGTTGAAAACTGCGCCGCCCACCCCGTATTCGGCCGAAACCGTTGAGGTGTTCATCGTCACCTCGGCGACGTCCTCAAACACCATCTCGTCGAAATTTGCGCTGTGCGGCAGCCTCACGTTGGCGCCATCAGCCAGGAAGTTGTTGTAATAAGGCAGGTTCCCGTTCACAGCCACGCCCGTGCCGGAGCCCGCGGCGCCGGGCAGCAATTTGGTGAAGTTCGACCAGTCCTGGTTCACGTTCGGCAGCACCACCATGGTTTGGAAGTCGAGAGTCGTCGATTGCTCCCCGCTCTCGGTTTGCAGTAACGGAGCTTCCGCCGTAACTTGAACCTCGGTTTGTGTGGCGCCCACGGTGAGTTGGCCATCCACGGTAACCGTCCCCACCGTCAGCTCGATTCCGCTGCGCACGAACTTCTCGAAGCCCTGCTTGGCGAAGGTGATTTGATAATGCCCGGGCAGCACCGATACGGCGTCGTAAATACCGGCTGCGTTTGTGGTTAACTGTTTAGAAACTCCCGTATCAGTGTTCAGAATTGTTACATTTACGTCCGGGACCGCGGCACCTGTGGGGTCTGTGACCGTGCCGCGAATCTCCACGGAGTTTGTGTTTTGGGCCATAGAGACCGTTCCAGGTAACACTATGGACAGAGCGAACAGCGTGGTGGCACACAGCCGGTAACTAGTTGACCTGCCTGGCATTTGTTGAGACTCCTCTCTTCGACGTAGAAGCTATTCCCCGATGCCGCAACGTGGCACGTAACGCAACGTTAAGCGAGCAAAACTCGGGCTTGATAATACAAAGCCACTATGCGCGCCAACAAGTTCTGTACTGTGACAAATTCTTTGGAAACTAGAACTCGTGTGGTTATAGTCACTTGGGACACGTTACCGCGCCGCATCCAGAGCGACGTATGACACGTATTATTCGCGGGCTAACTTCTTGGAAGAAGATGATACAATCGCCGCAAGGGAGTTCACGCTTCAACCGCAACCATGGAAACGTTGCGATCCTCTGCAACCCGCCACGTCGCGTTCAACGAATCGGAGCGAGACGCCATCCGCGAGCAATTGGAGCGGATGCTGGCGAATCCGCTGTTCAAAAACAGCCGGCGATACCCCAATCTGTTGCGATATCTGGTGGAGCGAACACTAGAAGGCGAACAGGAACAACTGCGGGAACGGACGCTGGGCGTGGAGGTGTTCGGCAGGGAGCAAAACTACGATACCAACGCCGATCCGGTGGTGCGGGCCACAGCGGGAGAGATTCGTAAACGGATTGCCCAGTATTATCACGAACATGGACGTGAAGGGGAACTGAGGATCGATTTATCGCCCGGTTCCTACGTGCCGGTGTTCGAAATGCCGGCGACGAAACCGGCACCGGGTCCGTTGACGCTTCAGACTTTAAAGCCCGGACGCCGGCTAAGCCTCTTGCCCTTCATCGCGATAGCAGCCATCGTACTCCTGCTGGCCGGGTTGGCGTGGCTTTGGCCGTGGGCGCCGCATACGGCGCTGGACCGGTTCTGGGCGCCGGTGCTGGATTCGTCGAGCACCGTGCTGCTCTGCGTCGGGCAAAGGCAGTTTCTGGGATCCTCGCCGGAAACCCCGCAACAGTCGAGCGGAGACCTGCCGCGCGCGGCAAATCCTCCGTCCGGTTCCCAGGCAGGCATCACCCTTTTTCAGCTTTACTACCTGGGCAGTCAGAACGTAGCGTTTCATGACGTCATCACCCTGGCCAGGCTGACTGGTCTGCTCCAAGCCAAGGGCAAAAGTTACCGGCTGCGCAGCGAGAGCTCGACCAGTTTCGCGGATATGCGGGACAGCCCCGTGATCCTCGTGGGCGCGCTCAACAATGACTGGACCATGCGGCTGACCGGGCCGATGCGTTTCAGTTTCGACAGAGACGAAACCATTTTCTGGATCAAGGATCAGCGGAATCCCGCAAGCCGGGATCGCGCGGTGAATTACTCCATGCCGTACCTGCAATTGAGTGAGGACTACGCCATCATTACGCGGGTATTGGACCCCATGACCGAGCGGATGACGGTGGTGGCGGGAGGGCTGACGGGATATGGGACGATCGCTGCGGGTGAGTTTCTCACTAACCCGGAGTATCTGGACGGGGTGGCGAAGCAGATGCCGAAAAACTGGGCGCATCGGAACATTCAACTGGTGATCGCCACGAAAGTGATCAACGGCCACTCCGGCCCTCCCCAGGTCGTCGACCAGTACGTCTGGTAGCGGGCGCGCCGTCGTTACCGCCGGGCTTCAAAGAAGCGCTGGAGCAGCTCGACGCACTCTGCCGCCAGGACGCCCTCCACAATTTCCACGCGATGGTTGAGAATCTCCGAATCGGCCAGGCGAAACTTGCTGCGCACGCCGCCGAAGCGGAGATCGCGGGTTCCGAACACGAGTGTCCGGATGCGCGCCGCAACGAGCGCCCCGGCACACATGACGCAGGGCTCGAGGGTCACGTAGAGCGTGGCGTTTTCCAAGCGGTAGTTTCCGGATGCCCGCGCGGCTTCACGCAACGCCAGGATCTCGGCGTGAGCGGTCGGGTCATGTGTGAAAACGGGCGAATTCGCGCCCCGGCCCACCACCTGTCCCGCGGCCACGACCACGGCTCCCACCGGTACTTCGCCCGCCTCCGCTGCCTGCCGGGCGAGGCTCAGCGCCTCTTGCATGAACAAGTCGTGCATGGACTTCGTAGCATAGAATATATAGAAACCAATGTTTCGTTTTCTTCCGTTGGTGATCAAGAACTCCTGGCGGAACCGGCGCCGGACGGCTCTCACGATCCTGAGCATCAGTGTCTCGCTGGCGCTGCTGGGAACGCTGATGGCGGTGTATTATGCGTTCTATTTCAGCGACGCGCCGCCCTCGCAGGCGCTGCGGCTGGTAGTACGGAATAAGATTTCGCTCACCGTGCCCATGCCGAGGTATTACCGCGAGAAGATCCGCCCGATCCCGGGGGTGCGCGAAGTGGGGATTTCTCAGTGGTTCGGCGGCACCTACAAAGACTCGCGCGATCCCCAGAACTTCTTCGCGCGATTTGCCGTGGAGCCTGACAAAATCATGGCGATTCGCAGTGAGATGCAGATTCCCGACGATCAAAGGAAGGCATTCCTGACGGAGCGGACCGCGTGCCTGATCGGACGGCCGCTGGCCCAGAAGCTGAACTTCCATCTGGGCGATCACATCTTCATTCAGGGCGACATCTTTCCCGTCAATCTCGAATTTATCGTCCGCGCCATTTACGACGCGCCGGAAGACAACGAGAATCTGTATTTCAACGTGGAATATCTGGACCAGGCACTGGGCGCCGACAAATGGGGGGAGATTGGGACCTTCTACGTGCTGGCCGACAGCCCGGAATCGGTGCCGCGCATCGCCAAGGCTATCGACGACACGTTCAAGAATTCGCCGGCACAAACCAAGTCCGAATCGGAGCGGGCCTTTGCCCTCAGCTTCGTGGCTTTTCTGGGCAACGTGAAGCTGATCCTGATCAGCATCTGCGCGGCGGTGACGTTTACGATTCTGCTGGTCTCCGCCAACACCATCGCCATGTCGGTGCGCGAGCGCGTGCAGGAGGTGGGCGTGCTCAAGACACTGGGATTCACGCGCGGCACCATTCTTTCTCTCATTCTGGGCGAGGCGGTCGCCATTTCGGTGGTGGGCGGTGTGGTGGGTGTTC
>JASHOO010000551.1 GCA_030041035.1 Bryobacteraceae bacterium
GACTTTCACCCACTGTTCATGCCAGCCTTCGCTGGACGCACACTTCCCGTTCCTAATCCGGAACCTTGTACGAGTGGCCGAAAATCGCTCAGTGCGCGGCAGAACAACCCGGCTCATTTTGATGGAACGGCGTTTCCAGGACTAATCCCTTTTGTTGGACGGAAGAGGGTTCGGAAAGAGCTATGGCCGTGCGGTCCGGCGGTAGAATGGGGAGCGCAATAAACTAGCCCATGGCTCTTTCTGCCGGCACGCGTCTGGGCCCCTACGAGATTCAGTCTGCTCTCGGCGCCGGAGGAATGGGCGAGGTCTATCGCGCCAAGGACACGCGCCTGGAGCGCACCGTCGCCGTCAAAATCCTGCCCGAGCATCTTTCCAGTGACCCGCAACTGCGCGAACGTTTTGACCGCGAGGCCAAGGCTATCTCCAGCCTGAGTCATCCCCACATCTGCCCTCTGTACGACGTTGGCCACCAGAACGGGATCGATTACCTGGTCATGGAGTATCTTGAGGGCCAAACGCTGCGACAGCGCATCGCGGCCAAGCCGCTGAAGGTCGGAGAGATTCTCGATCTTGGGATCCAGATCGCCGACGCGCTCGACGCCGCACACGCCAAGAGCATCGTGCATCGCGATATCAAACCATCGAACATTTTCGTCACGACACGCGGTGAAGCCAAAATCATGGATTTTGGCCTCGCGAAGCTTGCCCCCGAACGAACGAAACCTGCCTTGCCGAGTAATGTGGGCACCGAGGAACTGCTAACGAGTCCCGGTTCGGCTGTGGGAACGGTCGCCTACATGTCGCCCGAACAGGCGCGCGGCGAGGAATTGGATGGCCGCACGGATCTGTTCTCTTTCGGCGTGGTTCTGTACGAGATGGCCACGGGCCAGCGGCCGTTTCAAGGCAATACCACCGCCGTTGTCTTTGACGCCATTCTCAACAAGACACCCATCTCACCTGTGCGCCTGCGGCCGGATCTGCCCGCCGGTCTCGAACTCATCATCAATAAGGCGCTCGAGAAGGACCGGGAGGTGCGCTGCCAGACAGCGTCTGACCTGCGGGCCGAGCTGAAACGGCTGAAGCGGGACACCGATTCGGGAAGGTCCGCCGCGGCGGCCGCACTCGTCTTGCCGGCACCGACAACACGCCGGCGGCCGTTATGGCTCGCGGGCATGCTGGCCGTGGTCGCGATCGGGCTCGTTGTAACGTGGTTCGTCTCGCGCCAATCGCAGGCGCCGCCGGAATTGCGCGAACTCAGGTTGACTGCCAATCCTGCCGACAACCCGGTAACCAGTGCCTTGATTTCAGCCGACGGAAAATACCTCTCTTACTCCGACCTGGGCGGAATCCAACAGAAGCTGATCGCGACGGGAGAGACAAGCACCATCCCTCACACTGAGGGGTGGACGGTTACCTCCTGGTTCCCTGACGGATCGAAGCTACTGGCCAACGGCCCCAACGCAGAAAAGCCGGGCGTCTGGGTGATTTCCGTTCTGGGCGGAACGGCGCGCAAATTGCGGGATCACGGTAGCAGCGGCCTGGTGTCTCCGGATGGTTCACAAATTGCATTTCTGGACGGCACCGGCGGTCGAGACATCTTAAATGAAATTTGGGTGATGGGAGCTGGTGGAGAGGACCCACGGAAGGTTTTTACTGCTCAGGAAGGTGAAGGGATTCAGCTGCAGGCTTGGTCCCCAGACAGCAACCGCATCGCTTATCTCCGGGCTCCTGCTTCCTTTGGGCTTACGGCCAGCTTTGCGGCCCTTGAAAGTTTCGACCTCAAGGCCCGCCGAGTCACCACGCTCCTGTCTGATCCACAGTTGGCGGATTTCGCTCAGCACGGTCCGTTTTGCTGGTTGCCAGGCGGGCGCATTTTCTACCCCCGCCACGAACCGCCTCCCAACGCTCGCGATTCCAACCTTTGGGAACTCAGAGTGAATTCGGACGCAGGCAAACTGGTGGGCAGTCCTAGAAAGATCACCCACTGGAGCGGCGCCCTGGTCTGGAGCGCGAATACCAGCGCTGACGGCAGGCGCCTAGCCGTCCTGAAGGTCAATTTTCAGATGGATGTTTATATCGGGCAGCTTGAAGCCCACGGAACACGAATGAAGGCATCCCGCCGTCTGACACTCGATGAGCGCAATGACGTCGCTGGCCCCTGGATGCCCGACAGCAAAACAGAGATTTTCTCCTCGGACCGCAACGGGAGTTGGGATATCTTCAAGCAGGCGGTCGACCAGCCCTCCGCTGAACCACTGGTCACCGGGCCGGATGACGAATTTGTAAAAGCTGTAACGACGGACGGGTTGTGGCTTCTCTATACCGTTCAGAAACAGGGAGATCCTTCCGCTCCAATAAAGCTCATGCGCGTGCCGATCTCGGGCGGCTCCCCTGAGTTCCTTCTCGATGTGGGGGTCAATCTAGTCGACATCGCATGTGCCAAGCATCCGCCATCCACCTTGTGTGTCGTGGCAAAACTAGATCCAAAGGGGATGGTCTTTTCCTCTTTTGACTTGTCCACCCGCCAACAGCGTGAGTGGGCCAAGGTCGAGAACGCTTTTGATTGGGACTTTTTCCACGATGGCTCTCGCATCGCGGTGCTGATCAGAGATCAGGGCAAGAGCCGCGTACGCATCGTTCGCCCCTCGGGAGAAACGGAACGTGAATTCATCGTGGAACGGCCCGGGATCGGGGGCGGGGGCATATATTGTTCCGCGGATGGAAAAGGTCTCTACCTGTCGGCCACACCGCAGCGTGGCGTTTCCACGCTTTATTACACGGATCTACTGGGCCAAGCCCGCGTGTTCTGGCAGCAGAAAGGCAGTTTTCCGTTGATTGGGCTTCAGCCCTCTCCCGATGGCCGCTATATGGCCGTGACGGATGCATCGACAGCCAGCGACGCGTGGCTGATTGAGAACTTCTGATGCGGTGGGCTCTTTTGGCTGCAAACACGTGATAACCGAAGGGTGCGCAAGGGACGCTCAACATTATTCCTGTGATGTCGCCGTCACGTCATCCTGGTATCCCGACTAGCACTCCTTGCCCGTTCGCCCTCCGGAGGTGAGCAGTTATGCTTCGGTCGAAATACGGGCCACTCGGACGAAGGCTTGTACATGCTGGCAGCAGGGATTGGGAACGGTAAACGCCCCAGGGTCTTGAAAACCGCATGAGCGAACAGACGCCGAGTCGTCGAAGTGGCCTCGGCAGCAGACTCGCGGCAGACTAGTCCCCCCAGCTTTACTGACCAAGCCAAGAAATATCGGCGCTAGCCAACGCGCAAGCAGACTTCACTACACCGTAAACATCCCGCCGTTGATCTCGATGGTCTGGCCGTGAATGTAGCGTGCCGCCGGCGAGCACAGAAACACGATCGTGTCGGCGACCTCCTCGTTGGTGCCCAGCGCTCCCGCGGGCGTCGCCGCCACCACCGTGTCCAGAATCTGGCGGGTGGAGAACTGCGCGTGGAAATTGTTGTCCACCGTCCCCGGCGAAACCGCATTCACGCGAATGCCGTGCGGCGCCAGCTCCTTCATCATGCCCTTGGTCATGGCGGAAACGGCTGCCTTTGCCGCAGCGTAAATGGTGGCGCCGATGCCCCCTCCATTGCGCGCGGCGATGGAACTCACGTTCACTATAAAGCCGCTTTTGCTTTCGATCATGTACGGAGCGACCGCTTGCGCAATGAACCAGGCGCTTTTGAAATTCAAGGTGATCACGCGGTCGAACAGTTCCGGGGTGAAATCCGCGAGTTTCGTCCGCTGAACGAGCGACCCGGCATTGTTCACCAGAATGTCGACGCCCAAGCCGGTAGCGTTCAGGTTTTGGAGAAAGGATTGGAGCCCGGACCTCGAGCCGAGATCCGCCTGGATCGCCGAGGCTTCCGCTCCGGCCTTTTGGGCCGAAGCAATCACCGCGTCGATACCCGGCTGGTAGGAGTTGTAGTGCAGAATCAGCCGCCTGGCGCCGTGTTGCGCCAAAGCAACAGCAGTGGCAGCGCCGATTCCGCGCGAGGCGCCCGTGACTAGCGCAGTCTTTCCGATGAATTCCCGGTCCACGCTATCGAGTATAAATGGACGCGGGTATCCTGCGCGGCCCTACGAGGCCGGCTGGCGGAGCCATTCCTTCAGCGCATCGCGATAGAGCGTAATCCCCTTGCGCGAATAGCGCAGATAGCCCTGGCGCCGGAACTGGTTCATATAGTGCGTGACGATCTCTCGCGAGGTGCCGACGTACTGTGACAGCAGCTCGTGCGTGAACGGCATCATCTGCACCGAACCATCCTCGCCGTGCTGGCCTAGCCGCTGCGAGAACCGGATCAGGGTGCGCGCCAGACGCCGCGCGATGTTGTCCACCGAAAAGCTCTCGATGCGGTGTCCGTACTCCATCGAACGCTGGGCCAGGATTTGCAGCAGGGCGATCGAGAGGCGCGGGCGGCGCATCACCAGATCCTCGATCTCGGATGTGCTCCAGGTCATGGCTTTGGTGTTTTCGATCGCCACCGCCTGTTCATCCCGCGGAATCGAGCTGAGGAAGGCGGATTCCCCGAAAAATTCATCTGTTTGGTAGATATCTACCACTACTTGGCGCCCGTCATCCGCCAGACGGCAAACCTTCACTTTTCCGTCGATGACGAGGTAAATGTTGCTGGATGGTTGATCCTGGCCATAAATGACCTGACCTTTGCGGTACTCCAGGATGCTGGAACAGGGCAGGTGCGCCAGCGGATCTTCCAATTGCTTCTGCGGTACGGCGAATACGGTAGGGCTGGTTACCATAGCTTTCTCCATTTTAGCGCCGCCGTTGCAGGTGAACGCCCTCCGCGCCTGTGCGCCTGCAATGTAACGACGCGGCCCGTGTCACTGAGCGTGTGCTTCACCGGGCTTGGCAGCACTCCCGGCAAACCGAAGCATGTAATGTGCCAAATCTTACGCCTTATCCCGTGAAAACGCAATAAACTTTGCATCGCTCACCAGCAAGTGCAACATCCCGGGTGAATTACACGATCTTTATTTTCCCGAGAAACGCTGTGGCCTGAAACTTTGTGTGCAAGTTTTAACGCTCGAAGCCGCCAGTTTTTACGCTGTCGAGTCAGTTTGGGCACCGGCTGCTAATCTGTTAGATTCCGAACGGTGGTATGAAGGTTATCTGGTTCCCTACATTTTTTTTTGCAATCTGCGTGACCGCTGCCGATTACAGCGCTCCGGCAGGCGCCCGGCCGGTCATCTGCCACCGCGGATTACCCAGTATTCTTCCCGGCGGCCGCATCATCGTGCCGGCGGGACGACAGATCATCACCGGACCTGGACCGTTCGGACTCGCCATGAGCCCGGACCACAAAACCCTGGTAACGGCGAACAGCGGTCCCGAGCGTTTTTCGGTCACCGCCATCGAACTCGGCCAAAATGCACCGGTATCGCGCAACTTCGTGGCTTCGGTCGAGCGCCCGAACGGCGATGAGCGGGAGGATGCCGAGCAATGGCGGAGCGTTTTCATGGGGGTAGCTTTCGCCGGTAATCACACGGCGTTCATTTCGGAGGGGAACTCGGGGCGCGTGCGGCTCATCGATGTGGGATCGGGCGAACGCCGCAAACTATACGATCTAAACCAGAACGGATTTTCCGACAGCTATACCGGCGACCTGGCTTTTGACGCTCACCGGGACCTGCTCTACGTGCTCGACCAGGCGAACTTCCGGTTGGTGACCATCGATACCCACAAAGGGCAGATGGTTGCCACTTTACCGGTCGGCCGCCTGCCGTTCGCCATAGCCCTTTCGCCGGACAAACGCACCGCCTACATCACCAACATCGGCATGTTTCGGTATAGTGCGATACCCGGTGCAGACCGGAAGTCCCCACAGCAGACAGGCTTACCGTTCCCGGCATTCGGCTTCCCTTCGCCCGAGGCCGTCAACGGAGTGCGGCGACAAACGGCGCGTGGTGCGGTGAATGTTCCGGGGCTGGGCGAGCCGAATGTTCGGGAGTCGAACTCGTTGTACGTGGTCGATTTGAACAATCCGGCTGAGCCACGAATCGAGGCTGTCATCCGGACGGGGCAGCCGGTGGGAGGCGGAGTAGAAGGCGGCAGCAGCCCCTGCGGCGTGCTGGCCACCTCCGACCGGGTCTTTGTTTCCAACGTACACGACGACTCGATTACCATCATCGACACTTCGACGAAGACGATTACCGGAGAAGTGGCCATTCGTATTCCGGGGCTGGAGGCGTATCGGGGGGTGATGCCGGTGGGGATGGCATTCGAACCGAAGACGGGATGGCTACTCGTGGCAGAGGCGGGAATCAACGCGGTAGGGGTGATCGACACCCGCCAGATGCGGGTGCTCGGCCATATTCCGGTGGCGTGGTTTCCGACGCGGATGCTGCTGGATGAAGGCAACGTGTATGTGACGAATGTCAAAGGACATGGGACGGGGCCGAACGTGTACCTGCGGCTGGGAGAAGAGGGTTTCATGGATGTGCTACGGCGGGGATCGGTGTCGGTGTTTCCGGTGCCGGATGCGGCTTCGCTGGTGCACTCGACGGCCATCGTTATGGAAGCAAACGGTTTCCTGCCGCGTCCCAGCCCGTTCACGGCGATACCGTCGGATATCCGACACGTGGTGTTGATTGTTAAAGAAAATCGAACGTTTGACGAGGTTTTCGGGGATCTGGGGCAGGCTTCCAACGGTCCCGTAGCGGGGGTGCCGGCACTGGCCCGGTTTGGGATGAATGGGTACGCGTACGGGGGGAAAGTTCGGCTGAGTCTGAAAGACATCGCGGTGACGCCGAACCATCACGCCATTGCGAAACGCTGGGCGTTCAGCGACAACTTCTACGCGGATTCAGAAGTGAGCGTGGATGGGCACCATTGGCTGGTGGACGCGTATCCGGACATCTGGACGGAAAGTTCGCTGATGGCGTCCTACGCAGGGGGGAAAGATTACCGGTTTCCGACGACGGCGCCGGGGCGGCTGCTGTTCGCGGACAGCAACTCGTCGGTGCACCCGGAAGAGCAGGCGGAGGGTGGCACGCTGTGGCACCACCTGGCACGGCATGGCATTACGTTTCGCAACTTCGGAGAGGGATTTGAGCTGGCGGGAAACGAAGAGGAGCCGGGCGAGAAGCCGACCGGCGCGCGGTTCCTGACGAACGTTCCCATGCCGCTCCCGCTCTATGAGAATTCTTCACGGGAGTATCCGGGATTCAACACCAACATTCCCGACCAATTCCGCGCGGATGCGTTCATTCACGAGATTCGGGAGAAATACGAAAAGGGAGGAGAGCCGTTCCCGCAGTTCATTTACATGCACCTGCCGAACGATCATATGGCCCAACCGAGGCCGGAGGACGGTTACCCGTTCGCGGCGTCGTATGTGGCAGATAACGATTATGCGCTGGGACGGATCATCGACTTTCTCTCGCATTCGGCGTGGTGGAAGGAGATGGCGGTGTTCGTCACGGAGGATGATGCGCAAGGCGGGCGGGACCACATCGATTCGCATCGCACGGTGCTGATGGCAGCGGGGCCGTACATCAAGAGGAACTATGTTTCGCATGTGCATTCGAGTTTTCCGGGGCTGCTGAAGACGATTTTTCGCGCGCTGGGGCTGCCGCCGCTGAATCTTTACGACGCAACGGCGTCGGATCTATCGGATTGCTTCACGACTTCGCCGGACTTCACGCCATATCAAGTTATGCCGGTGGACGAGCGGTTGTTCGATCCGGCCGAGGCGCGGGATCCGCTCGACCCGAAGCCGGGGCCGAAGATGGATGATCCGGCGGTGGTGCGGGAGTTGCAGAAGTAGCGGACGGTTAGTGGGGGAACCGCTCCCTCTGGTCGCGGCTCGGTTGGGTCGTGGCTCGGTCACGCATTGCGTCCTCGCGGCGGCGGTAGTCGCGAGTGGCGCGGACGACGGTCAACGCCGGTTGGCGCGGGCAGTGCGCTCGATCCAGTGGCGGAACATCTGGACGAAGTCGGTGGCCTGCTTGGCGGAGTAGAGCTCGTCGGTGCGGAAGTGCATTTTACGGCTCCAGTTGGGGTACTGCCAGGTGGTGCCGGGAAGATTCTGCTGCGCGGTCTCCTTGGTCAGGTCTTCCTGGTTGACCAACAGCAGCATTGAAGGCGTGGAAGCGAGGAAACCGATGACGGCGTTGTGCAGTTCCCCGGTGAGCTCGGGGATATCGCGAGCAAAACGCGGATACCAGGAAGGAAGCAGGCCTGCGGCGAGGAGCGCATCCAGCATCTTCTGCTTTTCGACTTCGCGCGCGGCGCGCTGTGCCTGGTAATTGGCCTCATCGGGAATGACGCCGGCGCGGCGACGCTCCTCGATATCGCGGTGAATCCAGAATCCGGCGAGCGTGGGGAGATCGTGGGTGGTAGAGGAGACGAGCGCCTGAGGAGAATAGTCGGACGGTTTGCGAAAGTTGCCCTGCCCATCTTTTTCGAAATACAGAAGCCGGTAGCTCAGGATGCCGAAGCGCGCGAGAGTCTGGCGCACCTCGGGCTCAACGGTGCCCAGGTCTTCGCCGATCACGATGACTTTGTGGCGGACACTTTCGAGAGCGACGATGCGGATAAGGTCATCCGAATGGTCGCGGACGTAAGCGCCGTGGGCGGCGTCGGCACCATCGGGGATCCAGTAGAGGCGGAAAAAGCGCATGACGTGGTCGATGCGGAGGGCGCCGCCGTAACGGCAGTTTTTGCGAATGGATTCGACGAAGAGCTGATAGCCGGATTCCTGGTGGCGGGCGGCGTTGGGAGGAGGAAAGGCCCAGTCCTGGCCCTGAGGGGAGAAATCGTCCGGTGGCGAACCGACGCGGCAGCCGGCGGCGAAGAAGGAGCGGTGGGCCCAAAGGTCCGAACCAAAGCGGTCGGTCGCGAGGGCAAGGTCGTGATAGAGGCCGATGGCCAGGCCTTTATCGCGGGCGTGCTGCTGAGCGGCGGCGAGCTGCACGCTGATCTGCCACTCCAGGTACTGATAAAACAGGACCAGGCGCCAGTGTTTCTTGCGGAAGGCTTCGGTTTCCGGGGAATCGGGATTGCGAAAAGGCTCGGGCCATTCGGTCCATAACCAGACGTCCGGCTTGCGGCTGTGAATCCATTCGTCTAATGCGCAGTAGGTGGCGAAGCGGCGCAACAGATCGCCTTCGCGCTCGACGTACTGCTGAAACTCGCGTGCACGGGCGGAGCCGGCACGGTACTCGCGCAGGAAGGCGGCGAACAGGGGCTTCAGGAAGCGCATTTTGAGCGCGTGGACGCGTTCGTATTCGACGAATTCGGAGTCGCGCAGGGCGGAGACTTCCTGCTGAATTGCGGGCTGCGCCCAAAGACGCTGCGCACGCGGGCAGGCGGCGAAATCGGGAATGCCCTCGACATCGAGATAAAGCCAGTTCTGATAATAGATGGAGTTGGGCAGGTAGGGGCTGGTGTTGTAGGGACGACGGTTGTGGATAGCGTGGAGCGGGTTGAGAGCGACGAAGCCGGCGCCGACTTCATCGGCCACCCAATCCAGAACGGCCTGGAGATCCCGAAAGTCACCGCATCCCCAATTGCGTTCGGAGCGGATGCCGTAGAGCGCGATGGCGATGCCGGCGGCGCGGAGGCCTTCAGGCCGATAGGCGCAGTCGGGCGCCACGATGAGCCGCATGGAGGCGCAGGCGCCACCGACCCGGACCTCGACATCGTGATATCCGAGCGGAAGTTCGTCGGCGAGCGGCACGAATTTGCGCACGTGGCCAGTTCCGTTGAACTCCATGGTCGCGGCGACAGGAAGGCCGCGAAGCGGTACCTGAGAAACGGCCGGCGAGCCATTTTCCGGCTTCACGGTGACCTGGGCGTCGAGATCGGCGAGATCGGCGGGGAGGTTGAGGGCAAACTGCCGGGGGCGCTGGCTCACACTGATCACGAGACAGGGCGCGACCAAGCGCGACCACTCCTGGCGAGCGTGGGCAGCGATCGCTTCATCTAACTCCTGCTTGCTACCGGTGGAGACGCCCAGCGAATGGAGGATGGCGCGTTTGGTTTCAGGGGGCGTAACGTGTGGTTTGCCCCAAATATCCCAATAGTCCGGCTGGATGCCCCAAAGTTCAGCGGCACGGTCGAGGGCTTGATCGTAGTTGGAGGAGGCGGTCGGCACGCGGCTCTTTCGATTCTAGCAGCGGCTCGCGGCAAAACCGCAGTCTCACCGTGCGAAAATAGAGGTATGGAAGACAGTCCACTGGCGAGCGGTCCACCGGAGTTATTCGCGCGCATCGATAATGAGTTTCTGGAGCGGTCGGCGGCGTCGGAAGGGCTGATTCTGACGACGCTGGACAAGGCCATTAACTGGGCGCGCAAGAACTCGATCTGGCCGATGTCGTTTGGCCTCGCGTGCTGCGCCATCGAAATGATGTCAATGAGCGCGTCGCGATTCGACATTGCGCGTTTCGGCGCGGAGGTGTTTCGCGGCTCGCCGCGGCAATCGGACCTGATGATCATCGCGGGGCGGGTGGCGCAAAAGATGGCGCCGGTGATCCGGCACCTGTACCAGCAGATGCCGGAGCCGAAATGGGTGATCTCGATGGGCGCATGCGCGACTTCGACCGGTGTGTTCAACAACTACGCGATAGTTCCGGTCAACCAGGTGATTCCGGTGGATGTGTTCGTGCCTGGATGCCCGCCGCGGCCCGAGCAACTGATTCACGCGCTGATGATGCTGCAAGAGAAGATTCAGGCGCAGAGCGGAACGCTGAAGCAGGTTTTGAATCTGGGCTGAAGGCTGCGCCGGGGCGCAATCGACAATCGACACATGAAGGCGACGCGTTTTGAGTGGCAGCACCAGACGCTCCTGCATTTGCTGGTGGTGGGGGCGGCGGCGCTGACGTATCTGCGCGATCAGGTGGACATCGTGTGGGGGCTGGTGCGCGGGCATGCGGACCCCGCCTTGCTGGAACGAGTGGTGTTCGGCGCGGGGGCTCTGATGATGCTTGCGTCGGCGATGGTGGAGACGTGGGCGCGGGCAAGCGTCCGAAGATCAGCCGCGCCGCTCTGGCTGGGGCGAATCCTGCTGGCACTCACGGTGGGACTGCTGCTGCCACGTTCCGGAATGATTCTCCTGTTAGCGTGTGAGTCGATACTGATCTTGCGGCTGTATCTACGAGAGCGGGAAAGCGGTGCGCCGGGGAGCGTTATGGTTTCCTGGAGACGCGCGTTCCAGGCCACCATCTCAAAATGGGGACTTGCGATCACCATGATTCTGTTTGCGTGGACACTGCAGGACAGGATTGCAGAGATCGGAGCGGTTTTCAGCGTCAGTTTGTGGCTGGCAATGAACGCGCGCCGGGGTCTGCCTGCGTGATTCAGCTTCCGGATCCCGTCATTAACCATCGATAACGAAAAAAATTATTACGGCTGGGAACGTGTGAAATCCGGGGAAAGGGTTTATTCTGGGCATAAATCGGCGTTGCGTGACAGCAGACGCCCGATTGATGCGCACCAATGGCTGATTCTTACCTTAAAAATATGGTTGCAGTGGTCGCGATGGCGGCCGGAAGTATGGCGGTGGGTTGTTCGTCGGACCCACAGCCGGCCGATCTCACCACGATTGTAGCCAGCAATCTCATCGCGCAAAGGTGGTCGCGAGACGAGTTGAATCACTTCGCGGTTTCCTTCAATTCCGATACGCTGATCGGATGCGGAGTGGAACACGATCTTTGGAAGCCGATCGAGATCACAGACCGAGGTTTTACGCGCAGCACATATCAACTGACGGAGCGAGGGAATAAAGCGCTGTTTGCGATTGATCTGAAGGAATCCGGAAAACTGCATGAGATCACGCTGCGGGGGCCATATCGCTTCGACGTGACGGGCATCACGCCGGGGGCCGATCCCGATGCACGGCAGGTGGAAATTCACTGGGAGATCGACTGGGACAAAGCCTCGGCGGATCTGAAGGCATGTGTACCGAAATTCGAATTGTCGGGAACCCAGATGGCGCTGTTCAAGCTCTTCGGTTTGGAGTGGCGATTTCTTTCGTACATGAAGCCCGAAGATGTGACCGCCCCACCACAAGGCACGGCCGTGTCCGTCGACAAAATCTGAGGTCCAACTTCAGCACCTGCACACATCGAAAGGGACATCAGCCGGCCAATTCGGCGGGCAGGGGATGGCTAGCGGCGGCGATGTAGGCGGGCGCGAGCCAATTTCTGATTTGCGGGAGCACGGTCTCGGCGGCGTGCTCGCCGGCCTCGATCATTTCCCCGGCGCTCTTGAAACCATCCCAGGCGACGGCGGTCACGTCGGGCGCCATGATGAGATCGGAGTGGCGGCGCCAGCCGTCCTCGCTGCGGCTTTGCAGAATCTGGAAGCAGCGATTCACCACTTGCAGCATGTTGCCAGGGACGACGGCGGGCCCGTGCATAGGCAGGCAGGAGGAAATGACGTGCGTGGCGCCCATCAAGCGGGCGAGCTGCGCGGGGACTTCCATGCACATGGCGCCATCCACCAGCAGCCGGCCTTGATGGCGAATGGGTTGAAATAAACCGGGATAGGAGCAACTGGCACGGATGGGCAGGATGACGTCGCCGGAGTCGCGGAACAAGACGGGCTCACCGCTGCCGAGGTCGGTGGCCAGTACGCCCAGGGGGATCTTCATTTCTTCGAAGGTATATTTCTGGAGCAGGCGCCTGAGGAATGCGGCCATGCGTTCGCTTTGCAACAGCCCGAGACGGCAGAGGGTCCAACGGGCGACATCATTAAAACGCATGGCACAGGCGACGCGGACAATTTCCTCGACGTCGGTGCCGCTGGCATAGGCCGCGGCCACGATGGAACCGGCGCTCACGCCGGTAATGCAATGGAGGGGAATTCGCTCACGCTGGAGGACCTTGAGGATGCCGATGTGCGCCACGCCGCGGGCAAAGCCGCCGCCGAGAGCCAAGCCGATTTTAGGTTGCTGAGGAAGGGCCGGTAGAACTCTGGCGACCGGTTTGGAACTGGATAAGCGTCGCCAGGCAGCGCGCAGCGACCGCAGCACGGGAGATCTCAAGGGCGCCACCTCCTCCGGCAAGCCACCCCGAATGGTCTACTATTAATTTCGATGAGCATTTTCCGTGCCAGGTTTCCCCTGCTCCCACTATTTTGGTTAATTCCGGTTGCGGTTCATACCAGTCTTATCGTCCCGTCGTACGGCCAGCGTACACTTTCAGGGACGCCGGAAATCGAGCTGGCCATGCATAAACTCAACGTTCTAGGGAGCGTTCTGATGATCGCCGCCCACCCGGACGACGAGAACACGGCGCTGCTGGCCTACTTCGCGCGGGGGCGATCGATGCGCACCGGCTATCTTTCGTTAACCCGCGGCGAGGGCGGGCAGAACCTGATCGGGCCTCAGCAGGGCGACCAGCTAGGTGTCATAAGGACACAAGAGCTGCTGGCGGCGCGCCGTATTGACGGGGCGGAGCAGTTCTTCACGCGGGCCATTGACTTCGGTTATTCGAAAACCGCCGATGAGGCGCTGGAGAAGTGGGGGCGTGAAAAAGTGCTGTCGGACATCGTTTGGGTGATCCGAAAATTCCGGCCGGACATTATCGTTTTGAGGTTTTCCGGGACGCCACGCGACGGACACGGGCACCACCAGGCGTCGGCGATTCTGGGAAAGGAAGCGTTTTTCGCTGCCGCAGACAAGAATCGGTTCCCTGAGCAGTTGCGCTACGTACAAACGTGGCAGGCCAAGCGACTGTTCTGGAACGTGTTCAGCTTCACACCGGATCAGGAGAAGGAAGCGCAGGCGCTGCCGCATAAGGTGGAGGTGGATGCGGGTGAGTTCAACCCGGTGCTGGGGAAATCGTACGCCGAGATCGCGGGGATCAGCCGCAGCCAGCATCGCAGCCAGGGATTCGGAGCGGCGGAACGGCGCGGGCCGGCCAAGAATTTTCTGGCGACGATCGGCGGCGAGCCGGCGGAGCGCGATCCGTTTGACGGCGTCGATACGACGTGGGGCCGCGTTGCGGGCGGAGAAGCGGTGGCTGCGATTCTGGCGGAAGCGCTGAAGACATTTATCCCTGAGCAACCGGAGAAAAGCATTCCCCTGCTGCTGAAGGCGCGTCCGTTGATGGCGGCGATGGATGACCCGTGGGCCAAGCGTAAGCTGGAGGAACTGGATGAAACGCTGGCGTTGTGTGCGGGGTTGTGGCTGGACGCGACGGCGGACCGTTATGCGGCGGTGCCGGGATCGACGCTGAAGATCACGCTGGAGGCCATCAACCGGTCGGACTTTCCGGTTAAAACGGACGGTATCTGGGTAACGGGGATGGGTGCCGGGGATCAGGGCACGGGGATGTCGGCGGCGGTTCTGAAGTACAACGAGCCCTTTCAAAAGGACCTGACCTGGACGGTTCCGGCGGATGCGCCCTACTCGCAGCCCTATTGGCTACGCTACCCTCCTATCGGGAACACGTACGACATTCGCGACCAGGAACTGGTCGGGCTGGCGGATACTCCGCCGAACCTGGTAGCGGGCTTTTCGCTCGAATTTGGCGAGGCGAAGGTGATTCTGAAGCGGCCGGTGCGGTATCGCTATGTAAATCCGACCGAAGGCGAGCTGACACGGGCGATTGTGGTTGTGCCTGAAGTTGCCGTAGATGTTGCGGAGCCGGTGGATGTGTTTCCCAGCGAGTCAGCGAAGAGGATCGAGGTGCAGGTGAAGGCCAACACAGCAGACATGAACGGTGACTTGCGGCTGGATCTGCCGCCGGACTGGCGTGCGGAGCCGGCTTCTCAGCCGTTCCGGCTGGCGCAACCCGGAGACGAGCAGACGATGGCGTTCTCAGTCAGGCCGCCGGAGAGCGATACGCAGGGCAAGCTTCGAGCGGTGGCGCATGTAGACGGGAAAGAGATTTCCTCCGGCGAGACGGTGATTGCATTTCCGCATATTCCGCCGCAGACTCTGTTTCCGGCCGCGGAGGCTAAACTCGAGCGTGTGGACGTGAAGCTCACGGCGCACAAGATCGGCTATGTGATGGGAGCAGGAGACGAGGTGCCGGACGCGCTGCGCCAACTGGGCTGCGAGGTCACGCTGCTTTCGGCGCAGGACCTGGCGGAGGGAGACCTATCGGGATTCGATGCGGTGGTGACCGGCGTGCGGGCCTACAATGTGCGGCCGGACCTGCGTGTGAATCAGCAGCGGCTGATCAACTACGTCAAAAACGGCGGGACGATGATCGTGCAGTACAACGTGGCGGAGGGAGGTCCACTGGGCGGGCGGCGCACCGGCGAATTGGAGAACATCGGCCCGTATCCGCTCAAAATCGGCCGCCCGCGCGTGAGCGTGGAGGAATCGCCGGTGAAGTTCACCCATCCCGACAATCCGCTGCTGATTTGGCCGAACCACATCACCGAGCGGGATTTCGAGGGCTGGATTCAAGAGCGCGGCTTGTACTTCGCTTCCGAGTGGGACGGACGTTACGAGCCGATGCTGGAAACCCACGATCCGGGAGAGAAGCCACTCGATGGCGGCATGCTGTATACACGATACGGCAAAGGCATTTACATTTTTACCGCGTTTTCCTGGTTTCGAGAGTTGCCTGCGGGCGTGCCCGGAGCTTACCGAATCTTTGCCAATATGCTCAGCGCGCGGAGCAGCCGCTGATGGAAGCGCCGCGTGGTGCCGGCGTCTAGTGCGCTGTTTGACGACCGCCCGCGGACCGGATCAACTGCGCACATAAATTTCGAACTCATCGAGCCGCATACCGTCGAGGAGTTCATCCGGCGCGTGGGCGCCGCGCAACATATCCACGGTATGGGGAGACCAGTGCAGGCGCCGGTCGCGTGATCCTGCGAACCCGGTAACGGTAAATTTTCCCTGGCCGTTGCCGGCTGCACGCAGGAATCCTTCGGGGGTTCTCCAGGCCAGCACTATGACCTGTTCGCCGAGTGAGTAGGGTATTGCCTCATTGGAGCGCGTGGTGATGCCGCCGGACGTGCCGCCGGGTTCGCTGACCGTTATGGTGCGTTCCACCGGCGTGGGTGCCTTCAACCACTCCGTTACGGAAAGTTCATAGTGCGTCCACACGAACTGGTGCATGGGGTCCCATCCCGTCCAGGAGCCCAGGACGCTACCCTCGACGATGTACTCAGAACCGAGCGCCATCTCCGCCAGAGACAATCGCGGAGCCGGAGTGGCGCAGCAGGCTGTCGAGATCCAGACGAAAACCGGCAGCCACCGCATCACCCATCAGATCGGCGGAAAGGGGGAAAGACTGTGGGCCAGATCGAGTAGGGAGTTTGCTCGATTGTTGGCCGCGGGTGGGTATTCATAAACTTGGTTTTGGTGTACTGACGATGGTTGTACCGAACACTCCCCGGGCTCACGAGCGGTTCCGCATCCGCTGCTGGTTAACTATATCTGTAAACCGTCGCAGATTGCCGGCACGCGCGATTGACCTGAGCGGTTCGGGCGCGACGGTGGAATCCCTATTCCAGGTTGCGGCGGGAGCCTGGGTGCGAGTGCAGTCCCGCATTCCGCTTCTGAGCGGGCAGGCTTGCGTACGTTATTGCAAGCGGTGCGGGCTGGTATACCGGATTGGACTCGAGTTCAGCCGTCCATTGGCAGCGCGTTTCTGAGTCTGCCTTTCTTCTTCGCCGGGCCATCGTAAAATAGGGTCACAGTATTCAAACAGGAGGTTGCGATGGCCTCGCAGAACCGGCAAAACTACTCGAACCACGTACGCCTGGACCCGCTGTTTCACATGTTCCTGCTGCCGGTGGCAGCCCTCAACATACTCGCCGCCATCTGGAACGTGATTCGCAACCCGAGCCTGGGGCCGGCGTGGCTCGTGATCCTGGCCCTGGCGGCAGCCGTGGCGGTTGTCAAAATCAGGACCTATGCGCTCAAGGTTCAGGATCGTATCATCCGGCTGGAAGAACGGCTCCGGCTGTCGCAACTGCTTGGCGATCCTCTGCGCAGCCGCATTGGAGATCTCACCGAGGCGCAGCTCATCGCACTGCGATTCGCCTCTGACGCCGAAGTTGCCGGTCTGGTAGAGAAGGCGCTGAGCGGAACGATGGTCCCGCGCGAGCTCAAGCAGGCGGTGGTCGACTGGCGTCCGGATTATTTTCGGGTTTGAAGCGCGGAACTACACCTTTTCCGGAACGACGAACGGCTCACGGTACTTGCGGCGGAACATGGCGTTGGCTTCCTCGTCGCCGATGCAGGAATAGGAATCGGCATCGAAGTGCAGGGTTCGGCCAAGACGGTACGAAATATTCGCCAGGTGCACCAGCGTGGTGGAGATCGCGCCCTCTTCGATGGGTGCATTCAAATCCGAATGCTTGCGGGTGCGAAGAGCGTCGATGAAGTTGGCCCAGTTGTTGCCGGGGTCGTGGCCTGACGGCCCGGGCTGCTGCTCCCGGCCCAGGAACGTATAGTAGGTCGCGTGGTCCTCATCGGTTACGGCCATATAGCCCTTCGAGCCGTAGAAAATGGCGCCTACCGTGTTGATCTCTTTCTTTTCACCGGTTTCATTGATGCCGGCCTCGTGATTGGTGATCCAATGGCGCACTTCAAACTCCATGAACTTTTTCTTGCCGTTGTCATCGAATTCGTAAGTGGCCGTCAGGGTGTTGGGCGTTTCCTGATCGTCGTCGAACATGAAATGACCGCCGATGGCGCTGATTTTCGCCGGATACTTCACGCCCAGGCCCCAGCGCGCCACATCCACCTGATGGATGCCCTGGTTGCCCAGATCGCCGTTACCGTAATCCCAAAACCAATGCCAGTTGTAATGGAAACGGTTGCGCGTGAAGGCGTGCTCGGGAGCAGGACCGAGCCATAGATCGTAATGCACGCCCGCAGGCACGGGCTCGACCGGCTTGCGGCCTATGGTGTCGCGCCACTTGAAGCACAAACCGCGCGCCATATAGACATCGCCAATGACACCTTCGCGCAGCTTCTGCACGGCCTCACGGGCGATTCCGGAGCGGCAATTGGTGCCATGCTGCACCAGGCGATCGTACTTCTGCGCCGCCGCCACAATTTGCCGCGCCTCGAACATGTCGTGGGAGCAGGGCTTTTCGACGTAGACATCCTTACCCGCCTGGCAGGCCCACACGACTTGCAGCGTGTGATTGTGGTTGGGGGTGGCGATGGAGATGGCGTCGATGGATTTATCTTCGAGCAGCTTGCGCAGGTCGGTGTATCCCGCCGGGCGCTTCTTCCCCAATTTCTCGACATCGGCGAGGCGCGCATTCAGGACCGACTCATCGATATCGCAGATAGCAGCGATTTCCACGTTGTCCATGGGAGCGTAATGGTGGATGTGTGCCCGGCCCTGTCCGCGCACGCCCACGCAGGCCACACGTACGGTGTCGTTGGGGCTGGCGAGGCTGCTGGAACGCAGGGCGGCTGTTCCCGCCGCAACGGAACTCATCAAAAAATGGCGTCGATTCATAGACATTTCCTTTTTCTGCATCGTACCGCAGGACGGTGCCTGGCAGATTTGTAACAACTATCACATTGGGCGCGGGTCCGGCAAATGACTAAGAGCTTGGCGCTGCCTCCGGGATCTTGCCTGCCAAGCCTGCGACCATGGCGACGCGAATGAGGCCGGCCACGTTGTTCACGCCCAGCTTCTTCATCATGGTCTTGCGATAGCTGCGCACGGTTTCAACGCCCAGGTTGAGCAGGACGGCGATTTCCTTGCTGGCCTTACCCTCGACGATCATCCCCAGCACCTGAAACTCGCGCGGCGTCAGTTGGGAAAGCAGCGGATGCCGGTCGGCTGGTTCCACATCACCGCGGCGGATCCTGGCCAGCAGTTGCTCCGACACATGCGGGCTCAAATACGAGCCGCCGCGCGCTACCGCACGCAATGCATCCAGCAAATCTCCCGAGGATGCGCGCTTCACCACATAACCACGGGCGCCGGCGCGAATGGAATTGACCACCGACTCCTCGTCATCGTACATAGAAAGCATGATGACTTTCAGAGCGGGGGAGTGCCGTAACAGCTCGGTCGTGGTATCGACCCCGTTCAGCCCGGGGAGGCCGATGTCCATCAGAACCACGTCGGGCCGCGTTTCATGGCACAATTGGACGGCTTCCGAGGCTGTTTCCGCGTCGCCTACAACGGTGAATTCACCGCTTCGATCGAGCAGCGCGCGGATGCCCTCCCGCATGATTTTGTGATCTTCGACCAGAAGCACGCGATAGGTCATCAAGCAATCCTCCCGCTGGTCCAGAAGCGCTTATACCATGTTGCGGGCAGCGGAGCAAACCGGCCAGGATTAGACAGGCCCGCCGTTGCCCGGTGGGTGACTATTGATGCGAAGAGTACTGCGCTTGCGGCGGGTTCAGCTTCACCTCAATGCTTTTCTGCTCTTCTTCGACTTCGAACTTCTCTCCGAAGGTCTGGTATCCCTTGGCAATCACCTGCACCAGGATGGTTCCCTGGGGAACGGGAGGAATCTTGGCGATCCCCTCCTGGTTAGTCCGCTGCTCCCAGGAGGTCATGACCTTCTTACCGAGCTTCGCTTTCGATCGGCCCTTGACGAACTTTACAACCACACTGGCGTTGTCGACCGGGTTGCCGAGCGGAGTCTTGACCGTCACGGTCAGTGCGGTCAGATCGACCGCCAGCGCCGAGCCCGCGAGAAGCGTGATGAGAACGGCGATCTGCCATAAACGATTCCGCATTTTTCGATTATGACAAAGTAAACGGGCGGCGGTGCACTAAGCGATATCCGGCAACACAAACCGCACCGGATGCCCGCTCGCCGCCGTCACGGCTTCCGCCGCATAGTATCCGCTGCGCACCGCACCTTCCATGGTGGCGGGCCATCCCGAACGCGTCCAATCCCCGGCGAGAAAAACATTGGGGACGCGGGTGGCAGCGGCCGGGCGCAGAGCTTCCATGCCGGGATGCGCTGAATACGTCGCCCGAACCTCCTTGATGACCTGCGCTCGCTCGACCTTGGCTTCGCGCACGCGCGGAAAAAACTCGGCGGCCTCGGCCAGAGCCAGGTCAACGACCTCGGCGCGGCCCATCTCGACCAGGCGGCGCGAGGCGCTGACCACGAACTGCACGTAGCGGCCGTGGTCCTTATTGAACATCCACTGGATGGTGCGATCGAGCAGCGCGGCGTGAGGCAGATCGGTCACCGGACGGTCAAACCAGACGTGAATGCCGGTGATGGGGGAATGCTCGAAGCCGGACGTTAAGATTCCCAATTCCGGCGCCAGCGCGTCCAGCCGTTCGAAGGGCACGGCGCAGATGTGGTAGTCGGCTGAATGCACGCTGCCGCCGGTTTGCAGGGCGTAAGCAGAGCCCTCACGAAAAACCACGCGATCCACCGGTGCGCGGCTGTGAATCTTGACTTGCCCGATTTTTTTCCAGGCGTCCGCGCTATAGAGGTCACGCAGAGGAACATCCGGGATGCCCATTTCGTAAGAATCGCGGCGCGCCAGCATCCCCAGCCAGAAGACCTGGAAACCGTGCTGCGCGGCCATACGGTCGAGCTCTTCGTTGATCGCGCTGACCAGTACCTGGCTCCAGAAGCGCTCGATCGCCCGCTCGGGTTGCTGGTTTTCGCGCAGCCAGTCGAGCATGGTGATGCGGTCGAGATCCTTGCGCCGGCGGCGCTGCCGTATGAGGGCCAGCATGGCCCGGCCGATGGCCAGCTTGTCGGCTGCACCTAAGCACGGCATGCGTAGAAACGATCCCGCCATGTGCAGCGGCGCAGGCAGCCACCCGCGTCCGAGTTTCGAGCAACGGCCACCCGGTTCCAAAAATGTAAACTCACGATAGAAACGGATGCGATCGGCGACACCCAGCCGTCTATAGAAATCGAGAAGATTGACGCAGCAGCGCAGCAGCACGTGCTGGCAGTTATCAATCAGCTCGGCATCATCGTCACCCGGGGTGACCGGGAAGGAGGTGGCGCGGCCGCCCAGGAACGGACGGGATTCGAACAGATCCACGGTGAAACCTTTGGATCCTAATGCCGCGGCTGCGGCAAGGCCGGCCAGTCCTCCGCCAACGATATTTACCGAGGGCATTTCCGCCCGAACATAGCGCGTTTACGGCTCCCGAGGCAATAACGCGCGGATGGTCTCGAGGCTGTCCGCCTGCTCCGCGGTCTTGTCGGTGCGCCAGCGCGCCATGCGCGGGAAGCGGACGGCAATGCCGGAGCGGTGGCGCGACGAACGCTGGATGGCTTCGAAGGCCAGCTCAAATACCAGCTCGGGCTTGACGCGGCGCACCGGTCCGAATTTCTCGATGGTATTGTTGCGGACAAACGCATCGACCTGGCGGATCTCTTCATCGGTCAGCCCGGAATAGGCTTTAGCGAACGGCACCAGTTCGCCGCCGTCCCATACACCGAACGTGTAGTCGGTAAACAGGCTGGCGCGCCGGCCGTTGCCCGGTTGCGCGTAAATCAGCACGGCGTCCACCGAATAGGGATTGATCTTCCACTTCCACCAGTCGCCGCGCCGGCGGCCTACGCGGTAAATCGAACCCCGCCGCTTCAGCATGAATCCTTCGACGCCGCGCTCCCGCGCTTGGCCGCGCGTCCGCTTTAGGTCCTCCCAGGACGCGCCTCCGACAATCGGTGAAGCCACCAGATGGCTCTCCTCGCCCAGCGCACCGAGTATCCGCTCGAGTTCGGCGCGACGCCAGTCAAGAGGCTGCTCCCGCACATCGCGGCCACCGTGCTCGAGCAGATCGAAGGCCACCAGCACCACCGGGACCTCCGCCAGAATTTTCGTACCAAGCTCCTTGCGCCCGATGCGCCGCTGCATCTGCGTGAAGGGAAGCGGCGCGCCATCCTTCCACGGCAAGACCTCACCATCGAGCACCGTGCCCTCCGGCAACAAGGCGCCCGCCGCGGCCAGTTCCGGAAACCGGTCCGTCATCAACTCTTCCCCCCGCGACCACAGAAACGTGCGCCAGGCACGCCGGATCAGTTGCGAGCGAATGCCGTCCCATTTCCATTCGATTTGCCAAGCGCGCACATCGCCCAATTCCTCAACTTCGCCTTCCAGCGGATACGCGAGGCAGAACGGATACGGCCGGCTCACATCGGCATCGGCGGTCTCCTGAGCGAGAATCTGCGCAGCGAAACCGGCGGTCGGCTGCCAATCACCCATCAACCGGTGGGCGAGGACATTGGCTTCGACTCCGCTTGCTTCCGCGAGAGCGCGCACAACCAGATTCTGCGAGACGCCTACGCGAAACTCGCCCGTGATGAGCTTGTTCCAGGCAAAACGCTGACGCTCGCTCATCTCACGCCAGGCTTCAATCATCGAATTGCGCCGCGCTCGGTCGTCCCAATCGCGCATCGGCAGCAGCCGTTCCTCCACCCAATAGCGCAGCGGTTTCTGACTTGAAGCATTCGCGGCAGGGAGCAGCAGTGCGATGGTTTCCGCCAGATCGCCCACCGCCTGGTAGCATTCGCCGAACATCCAATCGGGCATTTCGGCTTCTTGGATGGCCCATTCGACCAGATCACGCGTCGGAATAAGCCGTTTCGGCCGCCGGCCGATCAGAAAGTGCACTGCCCAGGCGATGTCTTCAGATGGAGCCGACCGGAAATATTGCGACATCGCCGCGATTTTTTCATTGGTTTTGGTCGTCGCGTCGAGCGCGGCGTACAGATCGGCAAAAGCTTTCACGGCTCCGCCTCCACGGCTTCTACTGCCGCGGACTCCTCATAGCGAGTCTCGATCGCGTGCGCATCAGAGCCGTTCTCGGCCAACCACCGGGCCAGCGGTGCGCGATAACCGTGCGTCACCCAAACGGTCCGCGCTTGAGAGGCGCGAACGGCGGCGAGGAGCGCAGGCCAGTCGGCATGGTCGGAAAGCACGAATCCGCGATCGATCGATTGCCGCCGGCGCGTGCCACGAATCCGCATCCACCCGGAAGCCAGGCCGGTCGAGAAATCGCCGAACCGCCGCAGCCACGGTGAGGCTTTGGCCATTGGCGGAGCCAGGATCAACGCTCGTGTCCAGTCGGTCTTGGTTGGGGCGGATCGCGCATACGCGGTCGGCGGCAGCGCCACGCCGGAGTCGCGGTAAATGCGATTGAACTGCTCGACGGCGCCGTGCGTATAAATGGGGCCAATCGAGGGGTCGATGCCGGCCAGCACGCGCTGCGCCTTTCCCAGGGGATAGGCAAAGAGCACGCTGGCCTTGCCGGCCTGTTGGTTCGCGCGCCACCATTCGTTCATTTCACCGAGCACTTCGGCCGGCACCGGCCAGCGAAAAACCGGTAGCCCAAACGTGGATTCCGTCACGAATGTGTGACAACGAACCGGTTCGAAGGCCGGACAGGTTGGATCGGGTGCCAACTTGTAATCGCCCGACACCACAAACGTCTCGCCGCGATGCTCTATGCGCACTTGCGCCGAACCCAAAATGTGACCCGCCGGATGAAACGAAACGCGCACGCCGTTGCGTTCAATGGTCTCGCCGTAATCAACTGACTCGATCGCCGCCTCGGCGCCTAGCCGCAACCGCAACAGCGGCGTGCAGGGACGCACGCACAGGTATGCCTTCGACCCTGGCACCACATGATCCGCGTGGGCATGCGTGATCACAGCGCAGTCCACGGGATTCCATGGATCTACATAAAAGCCGCCTGCCGCGCAATAGAGGCCATGCGAATTCCGCTCGAGGAGATTTTCCACCGGTTCTGCCATTAGTATAAAGTGCGAAGACGATGACTCCCCGCCAGTTGGCGCAACGCGCGCAGGCTGAAATCCGCAAATCCGCCGACCCCGGATTCGCCGCGCAACAGAGCGCGTACTTCAAGAAATGGGAGAAAGTACTCTTCCGCGGGCTCAAGACGCCGGACCTGCGCCGCATAGAGCGCGCTTTATATCAAGAGGTTCGCAAACGGTGGACCTATGCCGACGCAGTAGCGTTTTGCGAGCAGCTCATGCCCGACCGCTACCTTGAAACCAAGGCGCTCGCCCTGATGCTGCTCATGCGCTACCGCCGGCAATTCGAACAGAATCTCCTGCAACGTGCGAAAAGCTGGCTGGAGCGTGGCCTGTGTGACAACTGGGCCGTTACGGATCACCTGGCTACGCGGATTATCAGCAGTCTGATCGATAAGTTCGAGCCGCTTGCCGCAACGGTCGAATCCTGGAATCGATCACCCAATCTCTGGGTGCGCCGCTCGAGTGCGGTGGCGTTCGTAAAGCCGGCGGGCAAAGGCCGCCATCTCGACCGCGCCTACCGCGTGGCGACCGCGCTTCAAGCCGATGATGAGGATCTCATCCACAAAGCCTGCGGCTGGTTGCTGCGCGAGTGCGGCAAGGCCGACGCGAAACGGCTGGAATCCTATCTGCTGGAACACGGCCCAGCCATCCCCCGCACGACCCTGCGCTATGCCATTGAGAGATTTCCGGAAGCCAAGCGGCGCCAAATGCTGGAGGCCACGCGCATGAGCCGGCGGTGAGCTTACTCCCGCGTCCAGTGCTTGCCGTCCTCGCTCCTCCATGACTCACCTGAAACGGTCGTGATGGTTACTTGAGTCGGACCACGCAGATCAATTCTAACGATGTCGTCTGCTAACTTCCGGTTCTCGTTCACGACCTGGATCTCCGCCCAATGCGCGCCGTCATCAGACGAATAGAATAGTGTTCCCTCAGAGCCACCCACCCACACATCGGGCCCCGAGTTGGCCACTGAGCGAAAGCTGATCTGTTCGCTCAGAGGCACCACTTGCCAACTCTGACCGGCATCCGTCGAGCGCTCGACAACCCCGCGCGGTATTCCCGCCCTATCCGCCGAAGCATTGATGCTCCACAGCACGCGAGGAGGTTGTGCTGCTGCCACCACGAGTTTCGTCCGCTCCATGACCTTGAGCCCTGGCTTGATGGTGAAACTCGGAGCCACTGCCGTCGGGCCTGGCCGGCGGGCGAATAGCTTCGCAGAGCTTGCGGATCGAGCCTGCTTTTGCAGTGCGTCACGCTGCTCGGGTTGAACGAAAGACGAGACTGAATCTGCCTCGGGGGACGGCAAACGATTCAACACTTCTGCGTTTTCGGCCGGCTGCGCAGGGGGTGCGCTTGCAATCGCCGAGGGCGTTAGGTTATTCACGATGCCCGCTGGCGCAACTTCCTTTCCCGCCGCTCCCAAAACCGGCGCCTCTTTCCGGCTACGCGGTAGCGCCTCAACTTTCCGCATGTGGCCCAAGGAGCGAGGAACCAACGGTGCAAGCGATTGAGGCGGCAGCTTGCTGACGGCCTCAAGCTCGGCAGGCTTCGAGTAATCTTTCACCGCGGGCACTCGCGCGGGCGGAGCGCCGGAATACTGCAAGGTCACTGCCACGAGGCAGCAGGCCGCTGTGGCTGAGGCGATCCATCGCCATTCGCGGAACCAGCCGCGAAATCCCGCTGCGGCGGAGCGCTGTGCAACCTGGGCCGCCTCCGGTTCTGCTACCGCACAAGCCAACGCCACACAGTCGCGGCAATCCGCGCACTCCATCAGATGAGCCGCCACGGCCGCACGTTCGCGCTCCGGCAGTGCATGCTCCGCAAATGCAGCCAGCAGGTTCGCATCCGGATGCGCAGAGTTCTCCAGCGTCTTACGCGCCAACCTAGCCTGGACAACTTCAGGCATCTTTTCCATGCGCAGCCCCTGCGATCGGTTCCCCTTCTATATAGATAGAACGCTCATGCATCGTTTCCTTGCACGAGGCGGCTGCGAACGTCCACCAGGACATCGCGCACATCCACCTCCATGGCCTCCTCAGCCGCCCGCGCATCCATGCCACGCCCGCGTAGGCCGCGCAGAATGCGCTTCCGCAGCGATGCCGTGATCTTGTCAAGGCGCCGGCTGACGGTTGATTCGTGCACGCCCAGCATGCGTGCGATCTCGGCCAGCGTTCGTCCGTCCAAATACCATGACGCCAGCAGAAGCCGCTCGTCCGCCGGCACTTCGCCCAGCGCCTCATCGACGGCCTGCTCCAGTCGGGAATCCACGCGAACCACAGCCTCGGATTTCAGCTCAAATTGCTCGCCTCGCCGACTTCCCTCCTCGAAACTCACCAGCCGGCGCACACTGCGGTACCGGTTGACATACTCCTGCGCCAAGACGGTTCTGAGCCAGCCTTCGAGCGAGCCGCGTCCGGTATAGGAGGCCAGTTTTGAAATCCGCTTACCGTTTGCACTTTGCCGTGTCCCAAACAGATCAGCATAGACACCATCGGCCAGTTCGCGCGCGGCCGATTCTTCCTTCGCCATCGCGGCCGCCGCCAGGAACAACTTCGCACGGTACTGATTCAAGAAACATTCCCAGGCCAGCTCATTACCGCAGGCGCATGCACGCGCCAGTACCAGATCCTCCAGCCGCAAGCTGCGATGCAACTCTGCAGCTTCAGCCTGGGAAGCATGCGGAGATAAATACCGCCCACTCACCTCCTGAAGGATCAGTGCAAAATTCTGCAAGCTCAAGCCGAATCTGTGCCCACCCGATTTCGCATACAGCTCAGCCAAATAGGGTGGGTAACCCGGCGACGCGGCGCACGCCCCTGCGCCTTCCTCCTCGATTCCAGCGATGGTGCCGCGATTCCGCATCAAAAAATGCCCGCAAAAAACCGGAGGGCCAGCGTTCTTATGACGAGCAGGGAGTCAAACCCGTTACTGGGAATGGCCCCCGGAAGGATGAACCATGACTACCGTTGCGCGCGCTGGCTGTCTGGCCACGACCATTATCCTGCTGTTCGGCGTTCGAATTGAAGGGGGTCCTAAGACCGTAGGCGCCACATACAAGGTCCTCGATCCCGTGACTCAGCATAACCTCACCGTGTTCCCGGTTGTGACAGAGTCGAGTTATGACACACACAGTTTCTTGACGCTCGATGAGGGGTTTCGTTCCGGAACTGTGGTGGTCACTGAAGAAGGAGGATCGCCAGGCCTGATACGTCCGAGGCCGCCCCGCCCGCCTGGCGTCTGGGAAGACTATCCGCCACCGGCAAATCCAATTCCGCGGCGCGGAGCCGAGGTCAATCGTTTGATGCTGACCAACAACTCTGAAAAGCCGCTGATTCTCCTGGCAGGGGAGATCGTGACCGGAGGCAAGCAGGATCGCGTCGTGGGCAAAGACCGCATCATCCCGGCGAAGAGCGAGCCCATCGACCTGAATGTCTTTTGCGTCGAACCACACCGTTGGGTAGAAACCTCTGCGCGATTCGGCGGTCTTGGCTTCGCCATGGCCCAACCCAGCGTCCGCATCAGAGCGATGGCGGACAAAGATCAGCAGGCGGTGTGGGAAGAGGTCGCCCGGTCGAAGGAGTCAGTCGCCGCGGCTGTTCCAGCGCCGAGCGCCCAAATGCTCGCCGCCACATCGTCGTACGCCAAGACTATGGAGAACAGCGCGGTGCAGGATCGTGTGGATGCCGTCGCTCGTCCCATCGAGCGTTCCTATGGCAGGCTGATGAGCGAATTGCGCGCGCAGAAGGCGGTGGGCGCAGTGGTCGCAATCAACGGAGAGATTGTGTGGGCCGACATTTTCGCCAGTGCATCGCTGCTCGAACAGTACTGGCCGAAGCTGGTCCGCTCCTACGCCGCGGAAGCGGTCTCGGCGCGGACCGGCCGGGCGAAGTGGCCATCAGCACCATCTGTTGCCGAAGCGCAAAGTTTCTTGGACGACTTCGATGCGCGGCACGAGACCGTAGAAAGCGAGCTCGGTGTCTATCGCAACACGGAGATGATGGGGCGCGACTTCGATGCCTTCATCCTGACATCGCTGTTGCCGAACACGGGATTTAACGTGCACATCGCGCAAATGCGCCGGTGAAAGCGTACCGCTGTATCCGTAGAACGCCTATGGGGCACATGCGACTCCAAGTAGCGCTGCTCATAGCTCGGGAAGCGTAATGCTAACGCTGGCATAGGTTTTTGCTGGTAGCCTAGTGGAGTGTTGAAATACAGCTAGACCACTACCGGACACCTGAAACGCATTTCTAGCCACGTTTCCGCTCGAAGTTTTCAACGTTTACGCGGTGTCCTGGATCTCTGTAAACCATACATCCAGGCTGACTTAGGTCCTTGCCGCCGCGCCGTCTTTTGTGCCGAACGCTGGAATTCCAATTCTGCGATGCGGAGCGGTGCCACGCGCCATTTCCGTACACGCCAAAAATAAACTTTCCCCCCGCTAATTGTTCCCTTCCACGGCGCATGTAGAGAGTGAGGGAGGTAACACAAATGGAAGACCTCAAGAAACAGGAATCTGCGGTGGATTCAACCGAACTCACAGGCGAGCAGTTGGATGCGGTGAGCGGCGGCGATTTATTAGAATACACATCTGTTCAAGGCCTAACAAACGTTTTTTGTCCTGCGTGCACGACCGACGACGCCATCGGCGCGATCGCCTCCGTGGGCGCGGCAATAGTGAGCACGGTGAAGAACCTGTAGTACGGCCCCGTCACCCCACACACACGGAGCGGTGGTGCTACAAAGGATGCTGGCGTGATCAACACGGGCGCGGGTAGCGCCGCACACTTTGTCTTGATTAAGCTTCAGAGTGAGAAGCCTCAGCACTCGCAAGCCCCGACAAACGACGAGTGTGAGCTCACAGACGCGGACTTCGAAAACGTGGCGAGAGGAAAATGCCCAACGTCTGGCCACGCTCCACAGTGATCACACCGGATATGGAGCACAGAAGATTGAATGCAACGCGCGGATCTCGACGGTTTGGCAGCTGCCGCGCGAATTGCGAATGACGACCGCTGCCACGATTCTGCGGTCCTGCGTGGCCACCCCATGGCTTATCAAAGTGATGGAGCATTTTATGAAATATTTAGAACTCCCTTATGCCTTCTTTATGAGCCGTGGGCTAATGTCGTGGCTGAGGTAAGCTTTCCGCGATTTGCCCTCACGAGGGAATTGCAAGACCTTCGTAATGGAGAAATATTGCGAAGCTAACGCTTGAACGATGGGTAATCCCCCATACGAACGCAAGCAGCCCGGGGAAGTTTTCTTCCGCGAGCTGCGCCTAACCAAACACTCCAGTCAGCCTGAAGCCAGCAAGCGGGACGCTCGTCCCGCTTTTGCATTGCGGCCAATATCTCAAAGGAGCCATTCAAAATGATTGTCATGAAATTCGGCGGATCTTCGGTGGAGTCTGCAAGCGCTATTGAAAAGGTAGCGTCTATCGTCAAGGCTCATCAGGATCGCCGGCCCGTAGTGGTTGTGTCCGCCATGGGAAAGACAACCGACGGCCTGGTAGCCGCCGCGGACCACGCTGCTCGCGGCAATTCGTACTTGGCCTGGCGCCAATTGGGCGAGCTCCGCAATTTCCACATCCAGGAAGCGCAGCGCCTTCTACGCAGTCAGGCGCAAGTTTTTATCGAGCAGCACATCAACCCGAAATTCCGCGAGCTCCATGTACTGCTGACCAGCCTCGCTGAAGGTGACCGCCAGCTCACGCCGGAGTTAAGAGACGAGATCCTAAGTTACGGCGAGCGGCTTTCCAGCCAGATCGTTGCCGCAGCATTCAATCGTCTCGGAATCAAGGCCGCTCACCTCGACGCGCGCCGGCTGATTCTGACCGATAACCAGTTCACGCACGCCGAGCCGTTGTACTGGGAAACCTATGCGAAGCTGCGCCGCACCCTTCCCTATCTGGGCGAGGACACCGTAGCCGTCATGGGTGGATTCATCGGCGCGACCGAAGCCGGCGCCACCACTACGCTGGGCCGCGGCGGCTCGGACTTGACCGCGTCCATTGTCGGCGCCGGCATCTGCGCCGACGAAATCCAGATCTGGACCGACGTGGATGGTATGCTCACCTGCGATCCGCGCGTCCTCGAACGCGGCCATCGTGTGCGCACGATCTCCTATCGCGAAGCGGAAGAGATGGCGCGGCTGGGAGCCAAAGTGCTGCGCCCGGCGACCGTGGCGCCGGCCATCCGCCAGCGAATTCCCATTTCTATTCGCAACACGCGCCGGCCGGAGGTCGAAGGTACCCAGATCGTAGCTAAGGCCAACGGTTCAAACGGCACCGTGAAGTCGATCGCTTGCAAGAAGAACATGACCGTCGTCCATCTCGATGTGCGTCATGTAGGCGTCTTGCCGAGCATTACGGAGGGATTGGGAAGCCTGTTTGCACGCCACAACATTACGGTGGAACTCGTGCAGGCACGCCCGGCCGGGGTCTCGTTCGCCATTGCCGACTCGGCCGTGTTGCCCGAGTTGCTGCACAAAGTGGATCACTCGGTGCAGGTGCGCGTAGAAGAAGAGCGCGCGGTGGTTGGTCTGGTCGGTGAGGGGGTTGGTTCCACGCCTTCTCTGATGTCTCGCGCGCTTTCCGCGTTGAAAGGCATTAACGTGCGCATGCATTCCCAAGGATCTTCGCTCTCCACCCTCTGCTTTGCCGTGCCGGAAACGGATCTGCCCGGTGCCGTGGAGTGCCTGCATCGCGAATTTTTCTCTGCCGTAGACCCCGAAGTCTTCGCCGCGGCGCGCGAAATCGTCGAAGTCGCTCCCGGCGCTGACAGACAACGCTCGTTGGTGCTGGCCGGCGGCAGCAGAACCGTCCCCGCGCTTTAGGCGGAATCCGCTCGAGCGCCTGCGCTATCCTGCATTCTAGGAATGCCGCTGGCGGAAATCGACGCTCGCGACGGGCAACTGATTCAGATCGTAGACGCCGCCATGGCCGAGGCCGCGCGCCGCGCCGGCCCCTGGTTGGTGTGCCGCCTGGGATGTACGCAGTGCTGCGTGGGCCCGTTTCCCATCACCCAAGTTGACGCCCGCCGTTTGCGGCGCGGGCTTGCCGAACTCGATGCCAGCGACCCTGAACGCGCCCGCCACGTGCGAGTGCGCGCCCGCGACTACGTGACCCGCGTCTCGCCGGATTTCCCTGGCGACCCGGCTACCGGCATCCTCGATCAAACCCCCGAAGGCGAAAAGCGATTCGAAACCTTCGCCGATGACGAACCTTGTCCCGCACTCGATCCCGAAACCGGCGCTTGCGATCTTTACTGCGCTCGTCCCCTGACCTGCCGCACCTTCGGCCCGCCCATGCGCGCCGATGAAGAGCTGGCAGTGTGCGAATTATGCTTTGACGGCGCTACCGACGACGAAATCGAAAGCTGCGCGGTCGATTCCGATCCGGACGGCCTGGAGACCACGCTCAAACAAGATTTGGCGAAAATCGATGGCACCACCGGTCAAACCATCGTCGCTTACTGTCTGGCCTCCTGAGCAAGCGTCAGGATCTCCACGACCGCAGTCCCAGCAGCCGTTCGCCTAACTCGGTCAGCTCCGCACGCCCATAGCGCGTCTGCTCCCACCCGCGCGGATCACCGGGGAATGCGGGATCGTCGGGGATCTCGCGCTCACGCCACGATCGAATCCGCTGCTCTCGCACCGCCGCATTCCCTTCATCGGCTGGATACATGGAAATGTACTGCGCCATGCGCGCGCGGTCCGCGCTAACGTTGGGCCGGATGCCGTGCGCCAGCAGCGTGTTCCAAATCAGCAAATCCCCAGCCTTCAGCGGCACGAATTTGATCTCGAACCCTGTCGTATCCGGAAAAAACGGATGCCGGTCGGCCGGTTGCGCAGCCGTCCACGCATCGAAATTCCGGAACAGCTCCGGCACGCACTGGAATCCGCCGATCTCCGGGTCCGTATCCACGAGCGACAACACACCCTGCACATTCACCGGCAGCGGGCGCGCCTTCGTGTCAGAGTCCCAGTGTATGAATCCCCCGAAGGGGCGCACACCGCGATTCGGCGGGTTCAGGTTTGCGCGGTCAATCGTGACCCAAAGGTCTTCCCGATCCCAGATGTCCACGAAGGCGTTGTAAATGCGCGGTTGCTGGCGGTCGTCCCAAAGATACTGGTGATTGTAGATCTCGACCATGCCGCTGTTGTTCAGCTCCGGCATTTGGTGGTCGCGAAGTTGTGGCCGGTCCCAGCTCCCGGGGTCTGCCGGATCTAGTTCCTGGAACTCCCACAGCAGCGCTTTCAGCCGCTCGATGTTCTCCGCCGGCACCGCGTTCGGCACAATCACATGGCCCCAGGTCGTCCAGTGGCGCCAGTCCTGGTCCGACAGCACGCGCAGCGGCAAATTTTTCTGAATGTCCTTCAATTGGACAGCAAAAGTGAGCGATTGATTCCCTTCATGTTCGTAGACAAAAGCGGGTTCGGCCATCGCGTTCCCTCGTCCGAAAATCTGACTCCGCCAAGTATCGCAAAAGGACGGGCACCGTGCAAAAAGTCTGACACCTGAAATCTGACACCTGGCACCACGTCCTTCTTGCGATATCCTGAAGCGTGTCGCCCCGCTTGAAAAAACTCGCGGATGTTTTGGGACGCCTGGGGATCGCGTTCGCTGGCCTGCTGGTCGTCTACGCCGCGCTGAGCTTCCTCGCTCCGCATTCCGAAATCACGCGGCTGGCCGCACTGGCGTTCTACATCACCGGAATTCTGTTCTCGGTGCAATTCGCGCGGCGCAACGCGCGGCGCGTCATCTGGCGCCTGCGCAATCGCCTGATCGTCGCCTATCTTTTCATCGCGTTCGTCCCCATCGCCCTGATTGCCATTCTCGCTGCTCAGGTGGGCTGGGAGCTTGTGGGCGGGACCGCGGTTTACCTCGTGAGTTCCGAACTGGACCGCCGGACCAGCGCCATGGACGGCGTGGCGCACTTGCTGGCTCAGGCGCCGGCTGAAGAGCGCGAGAACACGATTCACGACGTCATCCCTTACATGGAACACCTCTTCCCGGGTGTGACACTCGCGATTCGCGGCAGCGAAACCTACAACTATCCTGCCGCCTCGGACGCGCCTTTCGCGCCGCCGGGCTCGAAGGAGGCGAGCGGGCTGGTCATGAAGGACGGCTTATTACATGCCTGGGCGCATGTCACACAGGCCGGAACCGATGTCACACTGCTGGCGCCGGTCACCCCCGATCTGCTGGCGGGGCTGGCGCCGGACATCGGACAGGTTTCGCTGATCTCGTTCAGTTCTTCCGGCCCGGGGTCCATGCAGAAGAGTACGGGCCTCGCAAACCGCCGCGCACGCTTACCCGATCCGGTCAATCGTCTGGATATCGCCATAGACGGCTTCCGGCCGGTATATTTCTCCTATTGGAATACGCCCGACAAACAGGATAAGTGGCTCCTCATCGTGCGCACGCGGCCTTCGATTGTCCTCGGAACCGTGTTCGGGCAGGTAGATTGGGCACAAGGCCTGCTGGCGCTGTTCGTCATCACCTCTGGCACCCTGCTGCTGGTGTGGGTGGTCTCGTTTCTTATGGGCATCTCGCTCACCCGTACCATCACCGGCGCCGTTCACAATCTCTACGAAGGCACTGAGCGCGTCAAGGGCGGCGATTTTTCGCATCGCATCGCTGTCGAGGGCAACGACCAGCTCGCCGAGCTCGCGCGCTCGTTCAACGGCATGACGGAGAATCTCGAGCGCCTTATCGTGGTCGAGAAGGAACAGCAACGGTTGCAATCCGAACTCACCATCGCGCGCGAAGTGCAGAGCCAGCTGTTTCCACGCGCTGCGCCGGCCATGAAAACTCTGGAACTGGCGGGAGTCTGCCATCCCGCCCGCATGGTTTCGGGTGATTACTACGACTTCGTACGCGTGCACGAGTCTAACGTCGCAATCGCCATCGGTGACGTCGTGGGCAAGGGAATCTCAGCGGCGCTGCTGATGGCCTCCATCCAGTCCATCATGCGCACGCAGTTGACCGCCGGCGTTCCCGTGCATGCGGCAATGCCCCACGGTGGCGGCAATCATGGCGCTCCCGCAGAGCTTTCCGCCGCCGAGCTGGTGTGGCAACTCAACAAGCAGGTGTGCGCCAATACCTCGCCGGAAAAATTCGCTACGTTCTACTTCGGCATGTACGATGACGCAACCCGCGTGCTCACCTACACCAACGCCGGTCACCTGCCGCCCATTCTCATGCGCGACGGAAAGGCGGAACGGCTCGAGGTCACAGGCATCGTCGTCGGTGCGTTTCCTTTTGCCCGCTATGAAGAGAAAAAGGTGGAGCTGCGCCCCGGTGATCTCCTGGTCGCCTTCACCGACGGCATTGTGGAACCGGAAAACGAGTACGGCGAGCCTTTCGGCGAGGACAACCTGGTCGATCTCCTGCTGCGCTACGGGCAACGTGAAACCAAGGAAATTATCAGTCGCGTTATGGAGACGGTGGAGCAGTGGACAGGGTCTTCGGAGTTATACGACGACATGACGCTGCTCGTGGCGCGCGGCGTCTGACGCTCATGAAGGTTCTCACCGCTCGACAGATGCGCGAAGTTGACCGCCGCACCGTGGAGATGGGTGTACCCGGCGCCGTGTTGATGGAACACGCGGGCGGCCGCGTGGTGGAATTCCTTGAAGCGAAATTCTCGCCGCTCGCCGACCAGAAAATCGTCATTTTCTGCGGCAAAGGCAACAACGGCGGCGATGGCCTGGTGGTGGCGCGGCAGCTTTTTGAACGCTATCGCCCATGGACATTGAGCGTGGTGTTGGTGGCCGCACCGGAGGAGATGAAAGGCGAGGCTGCCGAGCAGTATCGCCGTCTCATCGAGACCGGCTGCCCGGTGTTTCGCGAACTCCCCGCGGATCTCAGCGGCGTGACGCTCGTCATCGATGCTCTGCTCGGCACCGGACTCAGCGGGCCGGCCAAAGGCGAAATGCTCGATTGCATCCGGCGCATCAATACCGGATTCCCAGGTGCGAAGGTTGTGGCCGTCGACATCCCTTCCGGTCTCGCCAGCGACACCGGGCAAATC
>JASHOO010000552.1 GCA_030041035.1 Bryobacteraceae bacterium
CCCATGGCCGTGTTGGTGATGCGCTTCATGCCTTCGGCGCCGCGGGGAGTACGATGATGCTCTTCGCCCTCCGCACCCCCATGCGATTCGATGATGGCCTCTTTGCCGTCATAGCCTTTGACCGTGATGCCTCCGTTGATGAGGCTGATTTTAAGCGTGTGTGGCCGCGAAGGATCGCTGAACGGCACCGTGATACGGTCGCCCGAATCCTGCGGCCACGCCAACCCTGCCCCCAGCAAAATGATAATCAAACCTGACTTCTTCACCTTATTTCTCCTGACCGCTCATTTCTCCCGGTTACGAATCCGGATATCACCGTTAAAGGCATCGAACTTCAGCTCCGGACCGCCTTGGCCGACGCGCACACCATAAAACTGATTGCTTTTGTAAACGTATTTCCCGTTTCTCTGCTCGCGCACCGCCGGCCGGCTGGGCAGAGCCGTGACATCGAAATCCGTGTAAGCGCTGCCGTTGAATGTCTTCAACCACAGATCTGCCGCAAGGCCCGCACGAAACGCAACGTCCACGTCACCATTCAGCGAACCGAAATCACTCGCGCCCGTAGGATTCCGCCGGAACGACACGTGCACCGGCCGGTTGAGCGCATACGCATGTCCCGATCCCCCAATCTCCACCAGCTCCAGGCCGCCGTTGATATTCTCAGCGTCGAATCCCCCATCCGTGTTTTCTACGCGAATGTCTCCCCGGTTCACCGTCCGCAGCCGAACTGCTGTTTCGCGCGGAACATGCAGCGTGAAATCGAAACTCACTTCGTATCCGTAATATCTCGAGCCGCGGTAATTGACCGATCCATCTCCGCACTTGCAGCGAAACGGCCCATCCACAAACAGCCGCAACTCGTCATCTTGCGGCCCCATATCCAGCCGCACTTCGCGCTTCGCCTCCTGCATCTTTTCCGCGGATCGCGCACGAATCGTCTTGTGAACTTCGACCTTGATCTCCGGCGTGTCCGCGCCGATCACCGCCACCGAGCCGTCGAAGTCATCCACATCGACCTTCTTCGCCGCCGGAAACGTGCGCTCGATCTTCTCCTGCTCCTGCTCCGTGAAGTTCTCGTCCCAATCCGACGCCCAGACCGCCCCCAACGCCACGGCTGCAACGGCGATGATGCCCCCCCTCATTGCAGTTGCCTCAGCGCCCAATCGGCGCGCTCGCGCACCTCCGGATTTATACCGGCCTCCCGCTCCAGTCCCTTCAGTGAATTGGCCGCCTCTTTATCCCGGATATCCACCAGCAGATCGATCAGCGCAATTTGCACCAGCGGCGATTGCTGCCGCGGAAGCGATTCGAGCAGCCCCTGCCGCACCATCTCGTTCGATGCCGAAGAGTGCAGAGCATCCAGCGCCGCCAGCCGCACGTTCACGTTCTGGTCGTAGTCCACCGTCCGCAACAGCGCCGAGAGCACCTGCGGGTCCGGCTGCGGAATGCGAACGCTCCAATCCACACCCTTCAGCCGATCGCTGGCCGATTGTTCCTGCAACAGCGACAGCGCCACCAACTCCCGCGTGTGCTGCACTTCTTCCCGCAACTGCGCGACTTCACCGCTGCCCTGCGTGTTCCGGGTCAACGAATGCCCCGCCAGCAGCCCGATCGCAAGAAATGCCATGGCAAACCCGAACTGAAACACCGGCTCGCGCGGCCACCAGCCCCCGAGCCATTGATCCAGCTTCTCGCGCGTCGAAGGCCCGCGCTCCGCCTGCCGCAAGCCTTGCACGTACGCCTCAACCGTCGCCTCAAATCGTGCGCGCAGCGCCCGGCCCGGCCGTTCCTCGGGAATTGTCCCCAGCTTCTTCCAAATCGCACCCAGCGTCTCGGCTTCCGCGCGGCACGCCGGGCACGCCGCAAAATGCGCCTGCATCCCGGCTTTCCCGGCCTCATCCATCACGCCGGTCCAATAATCCGGTAATTGGTCTCTTACTTCATCGCAATTCATGATGCCCTCTCACCAGAGAGTTCGAAAAAAATCTGCCCCAGTTCGCGGACCGCCCGAAACACCCGCACCTTCACCGCTCCCACTTCGCACCCCAATACTTCGGCAATCTCGCTGTACTTGAGATTCTGGAACCGGCTCAGCACCAGCACCTCCCGCTTCTCCACCGGCAGCCGGTCGAGCGCCCGTCGCAGCAGCCGTATCTCCTGGGCCTGCTCCAGCCTCTCCTGCGGATCCACATCCGTTCCGGCCACGCTGTCCCAGGCCGCCTCGTCATCGGGAACGATCTCCAGCCGCCGCTTGCGCGCCTGGTCGATATGCGCGTTGCGCGCGATCTGGTACATCCACGACGTGAAATTCGTACCTGCCTGAAATGTCTGCCGGTATTTCAGCATGCGAAAAAAAACGTCCTGCACCAGATCCTCACTCAGCCCACGATTCGCCGTCAGCCGCAGGAAAAAGTTGAAGAGCATACGGTGATGGCGGTCGAACAGAACGCCGATGCGTTCCACATCGCCCTCACGCACCGCCAGCATCACCGCCTGATCCGGCTGCCCCTCCACTAGAATCTCTGCCTCATCGTGGCCTGCATCTTTGTAAACTGGCCTTCCCGCAAAAGGTTACAACCGTTTGCCACAATGTGGATACCGGAGGCCCCCTGAGAATCGAGTTGAATCAGCAGGATGCGGGCGATCGTCTGGATCGCGCCGTGCACCGGCGCTTCCCCCGGCTCAGCCGCGCGCGCGTCCAGGACTGGATCAAAGCCGGCCGCGTCCTCGTGAACGGGCATGCGGCACGCGCGTCATCCATAGTCCGCCCCGCCGACCTCATTGAAGTCGAGCCCTCCGAGCCCGCTCCGCTTCGTGCCGTTCCCGAGCCACTCCCGCTCACCGTCCTGTACGAAGATGCCGACGTCGTGGCCATCGATAAGCCCGCCGGTATGGTCGTTCACTCGGGCGCAGGCGTGCATTCGGGAACCCTGGTTAACGCGCTGCTGCATCGCTTCGGCTCCCTCTCGCGCACCGCCGGCGAGCTCCGCCCCGGCATCGTTCACCGCCTTGATCGCTACACCAGCGGCGTGCTCCTGGTAGCGAAAAACGATGCCGCACATCAAAACCTGGCCGGGCAGTTCGCCTCACGCCAGGTGGAAAAAACCTACCTCGCGCTGGTCCACGGCGCGGTAAAGCAGGATCACGGCCGTATCGAGAAGCCCATCGCGCGCGATCCCCGCCAACGCGTCCGAATGACTGCGCGTTTAACCCATGGCCGCACCGCCTCGAGCGAATTTCGCGTCCTCCGCCGCTTCCCCGGTTTTACCTTCCTCGAGGTCCGCATCGGCACCGGCCGCACCCATCAGATCCGCGTACACCTCTCCAGCATCGGCCACCCCGTCGTCGGCGACCGGCTCTATGGCGCACCCGCCAAAATCGGCCACGAACCCACGCTCCCGCGTTACTTCCTCCACGCCCATCGCATCCAGTTCCATCAGCCCACAACGAAAGAGCTCGTCACAATAGAATCTCCGTTACCGGAAGAACTCAGCGATTTTCTCGCCGCCTCTGCGCCTCTGCGGTGAAGACTATAATTGATTCATATGAAATACCTGCTCGCCGGGGTCCTCGGTGCTCTCAGTGTCTCGTTTGCCGCGCAGCAGCCGGACCAGAAACCGGATCAGAAACCCGTAACCGACGTCCCCGATACCCGCATCATCCTCGAAGTCAACCGCGTCGACATGCTGTTCACCGTCACCGACAGGAAGGGCCGCTTCATCACCGACCTCAGCAAGGACGACTTCGAGGTCTTCGAAAACAAACAGCTCCAGGCCATCCAGGAGTTCACCTCGGAAAGCGATCTTCCTCTGCGCATCGCTATCCTGATCGATACCAGCAACAGCATCCGCGA
>JASHOO010000553.1 GCA_030041035.1 Bryobacteraceae bacterium
GGGCCCCTTTTGTGGTGGATGGGAGCCTGGGTACGGTTGGAACGGTGAATCTAACCTGGGTGGGAACGCCGCAGGCTTTGGAAACCAAAGTGACGCGAGCCGACGCTCCGAACGTGCTTGAGTACGGCGATATCCGGTGGGAGCTCGAGGCTGTTGCCGGCGGCACGCGCCTGACGCTGTGGCACAGCATCGATCGCCGCTTCGTTTCGTGGGGCGCCGCGGGCTGGCACATTTCTCTCGATGTTCTGGATCGCCTTCTCAGCGGAACCCCGATAGGTCCGATCGCTGGAGGGGATGCAATGAAGTCCGCCGGCTGGCAGCGATTGGTGGCGGAATACGCCAAGCAATTCGGCGCGGAAACGCCGAACTGGACGCCTCGGGCGGCTCAAAAGTCGTGAATCGAGGATTTGGAGACTCATCATGAACAACGCTACCCAACGCTTGATTTTTCGCTGGATTCACATCGTCTTTGGCATTCCGATAATCGGCTATATTTATAGTCCGTTTGAGGAAATTCCCAAGTACGCCCACATTACCCGGTCTTTCTTCGTTCCTGTAATTCTCCTTTCGGGATTGTGGATGTGGAAAGGCCATGTCCTTCGAAGGCTGATATCGAAAAGGTCGGTTGAGCGCAGCTAAAATAGGTTGCGAGAGTTGGAGGTGTATATGAAAAGGCCCGTTCCGGCCGAGTCGGCCTCTCGATTCATCGATGAGAAGATCAAGGAACTTGGGGACTGGCGCGGAAAGACGCTGGCGAAGGTGCGCGAGATCATACACGGGGCAGACCCTGAGATCGTCGAGGAGTGGAAGTGGAGGGGGACGCCGGTCTGGTCGCACGGCGGCATCGTCTGCACAGGAGAGACGTACAAGAATCACGTCAAGATGACATTTGCCAAGGGGGCTGCGTTGAAAGATCCTTCCGGTCTATTCAATGGCACCCTCGGCGGGAATACGTGGCGCGCCATCGACATCCACGAAGGCGACGAGGTTGATGAGGCGGCCCTGAAGGATCTCATCCGCGCCGCAGTGGCGCTCAATCTCAAGGGCAAGCCGAAGCTTCGGCGAGCGAGCGTCAAGCGAGCCGGCTAGCCTCACTCATGTCGTCCATATCTTCTCCGATGGGGGAAGAGCATCCGAGCGACGGCTAATCTCGTGCGTGTCAAGCCGTTTCTGCTTTTCAGTTCGCAATTGTGTGCGACGGCACACATTGGTAACTGTATAAAATCGTATAATCTGTTGCACACCGGGTTGGTTTTCGTCCATAATACGTTTTCCGCCAGTGGTACTAGGGAAATTTACTAGGCCATTCAGTCGTGCCGCTTCAGTAGGAATCACCCGCGCCCATCACAATACAGCCGCAGCATGTGGAGGGATGCTCGTGTAATTGAACGCTGACAAATTGCTTTGAAGAGTCAGGACCCCCGCTGGGGGCGAGGGTCCTTCTCCCGGAGACCAGTAGATTGGTATCCGAAAGTTGACTAAGGCCATTCTATCTTTCCTCCGGACGTGTGAAAAGTCCCCCTCACGTTAACGATTCAGGCGGCACTGGGCTTGGTGTACTTAAAGTCACAGTGTCATGGGGAGAGGAGCAGCAAATGCGGAGGTCGAATCTTTGCCAAAGAAGGATCGTGAGCAACACGAAACTGACGTCAGCTCTGATTATTGGAGTGGTGTTAGTTGCAGGCATGGTGTTGGCTCAAAGCGACCCGGGAGTTCAGAGCGGCAATCGCGGCACGGGCGCAACAATTATCAATCCGCAGAATGACCCAAACGGCTTTACGGCGTTTTTTCAGGATGGTCTCAATCGCTTCCAGGAAGTAGAAACGGTGTCCAACTCGGCTAACGTGGGTCTGGGGCCGCGGTTTAACGCAAACCAATGCAGTGCGTGCCACGCGCAACCTGCGGTGGGCGGGTCGGGCGCGGCCGTCAATCCGCAATTTCAGTTTGTCAGCAGCGGGGTGGCGCCGGCTAACACCACCCCGTACTTCATTACGGCCAACGGCCCCACGCGGGAAGCGCGTTTCCCGTTTTTCTTTAACTCGAATGGCACGGCCGACACCAGCGCTCCCAACGGAGGCGTGGAAGACCTGTTCACGGTTACGGGACGCTCCGACGCCGGCGCTTGTAGTCTGTCCCAGCCGAACTTCAACCAGGCGAGGGAGGCGAACAACATCATCTTTCGCATTCCCACTCCGACTTTCGGCGCCGGTTTGATCGAGAACCTCGACGATTCGACACTGTTGAGGAACCAGGCGGCGAATCTGAACAACAACTTTGGGATTGGCGGAACCTTTAACCATAGCGGGAACGACGGCACCATCACGCGTTTCGGCTGGAAGGCACAGAATAAATCCCTGCACATGTTTGCTGGTGAAGCTTACAACGTGGAGATGGGCATCAGTAACGAAGTGTTTCCGCAGGACCGTCCCTTGCCTGAGGAAGAGCAACAGGCGGGCCTCCCGGCGAACTGCTTGAATCTTTCGGGGACGGGTTATCCGGAAGATACGTCGAATCCCAATCTGACGCCGAACGCGGCGGTACTCGATGACGTCTCAGCGTTCGCTAATTTCATGCGGTTCCTGGCTCCGCCGCCGACCGGTGGAGTTGTGCTCGAGGGAAGTCAGGTCTCGGCACAATCGATCTCGACCGGTAGTTCCCTGTTTAGCGCGATCGGCTGCGCAACCTGCCACAATCCATCGCCGGGCACGACGCAGGTGTCGAACTTCGTTCCAGCATTGAGTAACGTACCGGTGGCGGCGTTCTCTGACCTCGAAATTCATCACATGGGTGTGGGGCTGGCGGACAACGTCTCGCAGGGCGGCGCGGGCGGAGACCAGTTCCGCACGGCTCCCCTGTGGGGCCTGGGGCAGCGGATATTCCTGTTACACGACGGCCGCACGACGAACTTGATTGCCGCCATCCAAGCGCACGCGAGCCATGGCAGCGAAGCCAATACAGTGGTTGACAATTTCTTCGATCTGACCTCACGGCAGCAGCAGGACATACTGGACTTCTTGCGCTCGCTCTAGCTGTTTTATGCACGAATGCTGGCGAGATACCGAGGTGTCTCGCCAGCCTTCTGCAAGTTGGAAGGACAGATATGCGCAATCAATTCGGGTGTCCACTGCTCATCATGGCGTTATTGCTATCGTCAGCCGCCGGGGGACAAGAGGGTCAGCGGAGCGCCGAGCCATCGAAGATCACGCCGGGTCAGGTGAAAGATCCGGACGGGGTGCTCCTGGTAAAGGGCGCGTGGTCGAGCGCCAGTGATTCTGTCACGCCCGTCCCAGAAGGGGGGAGTGTGAACGGCGGTGTTTTCAGCGATCCCTACTTCGGAATGGCCTATGCTCTGCCGGATGGTTGGACCGAGAGATACAAAGGTCCGCCGCCATCAGACTCGGGACGCTACGTGCTGGCGGAGATCAGCCCCGCAAACATATCCAAAGCGCCGGTCGGAGGGAATATCCTGATCACGGCCCAAGACATGTTCTTTACTACTATGCCAGCGAGCACCGCCGCAGAGCTGACTCATTACATCGAAGACAATCTGCAAAGTGATTATAAAGTGCAGGCGCCTCCTCGCGAGATTCAGATCGCGGGCCACTCCTTCACATTTTTCGCCTATTGGTCTCCGCCGGCACAACTGCATTGGTACGTTATGACCACGGTAGTCCGCTGCCATGCCGTGCAAATCGTGCTGACCAGCCGTGACACCAAACTACTAGAAGGCCTGATGACGGAAATGGACAAGATGAAGCTATTCCCGGGGGCTGATCCGGCTGGCGG
>JASHOO010000554.1 GCA_030041035.1 Bryobacteraceae bacterium
CGATACTTGAATGAGGTGACACGCGCTAGCTAGAGTTCAGGCAGACATTAATATAGGAATACGCCCAGTTGACGCAGGTGGAAATATGTCGGAAATTTCAGATGTAACTTCGGTCCAAGCGCAAGAGCAGGAGACCAGCCCAGACGAAATGTGGCATCGCTTCATCCGTTTGGTTATCAGAGGCCGGTGGTGGCTTCTCGGGAGTACGTGTGGCGTCACCTTCGCTACCATCGCAGTTCTCCTAGCGCTTCCCAATCGCTACACTTCCGAGGCCACGCTTCTGGTGGTGCAGCAGCAGGTGCCAGAACGATACGTAACGCCCACGACAACGACTGACCTCGTCTCTGCCCTGGATGCCATGACGCAAGAGGTCCTGTCGCGCAGTCGCCTGCTTGCGATAATGGACACGTACAACCTGTACACAACGGAGCGACAGCGTCTGGCGCCAGAAGAGGTCATCGCTCTAATGCGGCAGAACATCGATATTCAGCCCCTTGACGTGAATCCTGCCCACAGGGACTTCACCGCTCTTAAAATCTCATTTACCACTAGCGAGGCGCACGTGGCCCAGGAAGTTGCCAGCCGCCTCACCTCGCTGTTCATTCAAGAGAATGTGAAGACACGGGAGGATCAAGCTAGCACCACTACCAACTTCCTGCGGGCCGAGTTGGAGACTGCAAAATCAAAGCTGGATCAGCAGGAGCAGCGCCTACGAGATTTTAAGATGAGCTCCCTCGGTGAATTACCGGAACAGCAGCAAGAGAACGTTCAGGTCTTGGTCGGTCTGCAGACGCAACTCCAAAACACGATGACCAGCCTGAATCGAGCTCAGCAGCAGCGGCTCTACCTGGAGTCACTCGTACGCGATGACTTGACTAGGCTAATGGCCGAAAGGAAAACCCTGCTGGCTACGATCACTGAGAAACATCCTCGCGTGGTGAAGATCGATCAGGAAATCGCCAACAAGCAGGCCTTGCTCGAGAATCCACGCCAGCATACTTCGGGCGTCTCAACGCCACCGGCTCCAGGGGCCATGCCCGGAGATGGTCAGGAAGGAGAGCCGGTTGACCCGCTCAAGAGCCAATTCGAAGCTAATCGACTGGAGATTGAGAGCCTCTCCAAGGACGAACAGCAACTGAAGGCCGACATCTCACGGTGCGAACAGCGTCTTAGCCTGACACCGGTCCGAGAACAGCAGCTATCAGGAATTCTGCGGGACTATAACTTACTCAAACAGAACTACGCGGACCTGCTAAGCAGAGAGCAGCAGTCGCAGTTAGCCATGAGCTTGGAAAAGCAGGAGGAGGGCCAGCACTTTCGACTCGTCGATCCCCCTAGTCTGCCGGCGATACCGTCGAGTCCAAAGCGTTTGAAGATTAGCCTCGGAGGAGTAGCTGCTGGGCTCTTCCTGGGGCTTGCCATAGCCTTTTTGTTGGAAATGAGAGATCACTCGCTGCGCACTGAGAAGGAAGTAAGTCGGTACTTTGCATTACCTTTGATACTCGGAATTCCGGCCATAGAACTGCCATTTAAAGCGCGCCGGCGCGCCTGGAGGAGAGCGTTCGAGTGCTTGGCCGGCAGCGTTTTGATCATTGCGGTGGCGGCGGCGGAGTTCTACGTTTATCGCCGCGGTTGAAGTTTTTGATACTATAATGCAAGGGGATAGATCAACTTCATCCGGAAGGATCGTTCCGAAAGAGGCGCACCCTTGAGTCGATTCTTTGACATCATAAAGAAGTCTCAAGAGTATGAAAGCGATCTTTCATCGGCATCTCCCGAAGGGGTGCCGGAGGACATGGAGAAGTGCTGTGAGCCCCCTCAGATACCGGTCGAGGAAGCCCAGATTCGGCCTGAGAGTCGTATTGTCTTCCACACAGATCCACGCAGCCCGGGTGCGGATCGGTTCAGGTACCTCCGAATGCGTCTTCGCGAACTCCGGAAGGCTGGAAAACTGAGAGCTGTTCTGATTACTAGCCCGTTGCCCGGAGACGGAAAGTCAACCGTTGCGCTCAATCTTGCCACTGCTTTGACGGAACAAGGAAAGCGGACGGTTTTGCTTATCGAGGGTGACCTCCACCATTCCAGTCTAACTCAACAACTTGGCGTCAAGGCTGGACCTGGACTTGCAGAATGCCTTGAGGACGGCTTGAATCCGTTATCAGTCGTGCGACGTATCGAGCCATTGGGGATCTACTTGTTATCGAGCGGCGAGGCCCACAGTAATCCGACAGAGCTCCTCCAATCTGAAGCCCTGTCCGACATCATGGAAGATCTCTCGCCTTATTTTGACTGGATTGTGATCGACTCCCCCCCGGTAACACCGCTGACGGATGCCCTATCTCTAGCACGCCAGACAGACGCTAGCCTGGTGGTCGCACGAGCGGGGGCCACACCCCGTGAAGCGATCGAGCAAACAGTAAACCTTCTGGGGACGGGACACGTGCTTGGCATTCTGCTGAACGGCGTAGAAGGTCTCAATCGGCTCTATTCGAAATACTCTGGATATTACGGCAGTAATTCTCCGTCATCGACTAGCGGAGGAACAGAGAAGCGGCATGACTCAACCCGACCGGGGCCAATCGAACCTAGGAATTCGGACACCAAGTCGCGCCAAATAACAATATGTGTTCCGCGCACCGCCTTTTGGGGGTTGGTAGCCACCGTGTGCACAGCGCTCATTTTCTGCTTGTCGAAGGTCCCTCTCGCTGTCAATGCAGCTCGCGTCCGATAAACGTCTGGACATAGCTTGATTCAGAAAACGAGAGCCTTGCCAATGGATGTGATTCTACGAAAGCAGGCAGGGTTACAGATGGCGAGGCCATACCGATCGCTGTGGGGCATGTTACCACCCGACGACGTCCAATTCTGACCATAACCACTTTCCACAGATAGCTCCGGCACTACGGTTATTATGGGCAACAGGTCTGATACGATTCGAGTTGTCATCGCTGACGAGCACGATAGTGTCCGGCAAAGTATCCGCCGACTTTTGACCTTCGAGGCCGGGTTTTGCATCCTAGGCGAGGCCTGCACTGCCTCTGCGGCGGCTGATTTAACATGTCGGCTTAAGCCCGATGTTCTCCTGCTGGGCCTGCGAGCACTCCCGGAGGATGGACAGCAGGGACCAGAGCTGAAGACGTCAAATATCTTTGCGGCCCCCACAGTCGCAATGATATCTTCAGGTGACCCGCAAGAGGTCTTGAGTGCCTTCCGGCTCGGGGCGCGCGGCATCATATTGAAGACGTTTTCGCGTCTCGTACTGCTTGAGAGCATTCGAAGCGTTGTGGATGGCCATTACTGGTTCGACAATGACAGCGTCAAGATCCTTGTAGAAACCTTGCGCGAGCTCCTTCCTGGAGACGGCAATGGTCGCGCGCTATCGAAGAATTACGGACTCACGCTACGCGAAATCCACATCGTTACGAAAATCGCGGACGGACGTTCGAATAAGGAGATCGGTCAGGAGTTCTCCATCAGTGAACGGACCGTGAAGCACCACTTGACCAGCATTTTTCTGAAGCTGGGCGTATCCAGCCGCCTCGAACTTGCAATGTTCGCAGTAGATCACGATTTTAGGAATAATCCACATGTCAGTATTGACTAGGTCTTCGACCGCTTAAAAGAGTTCCTTTTATAGCCGAACTTGCGGCGAGCAGCTCTGCGATTGAACTTCCAGGCAATCTTAACGCGATCACGATTTAACCGCCGATTCCAGGCCGTCGTTTCCCGGCGCAGAGCCTTAAGGTCGGGAATGCGCCGCGTTCCCAGACATTGCCGCGAGAAGATCCCAATTTCGATCTCCGCTTGATTGAGCCAGCTGCCGTGTGTGGGGGTGTAGTGAACGGTGAAGCGGTCCCAGACTGCGGCGGCATTTCGGTTCCGAATACGTCCGCCAGCGCCTTCCGGCGATGAATGTTTAGATTGTCCATGACGAGGTGAATGGTTTTGGCGGTCGGGTAGGCCAAGGCTAGGCTGACCGCCACCTGCGCGAACTCAAAACCAGAACGATCCGGCGTGGGGAACGTGAAATGACGACCCGCTTTCGGCTCTACTGCACAGAAAACATTGGCTGTGCCGCGGCGTTCGTATTCGTTATCTCGTCTCGCTTCCCGCCCCGGTTGGGCCGGAGAGGTGGGACGAACATCGGCGTGCAGCGTGACCGACTTCTCGTCCAGACACACCACCGGCTCTTGCGGGTCGTAGGGTTGTTCGTACGTCTCTAATACGTCTTCCATCTGAGCGATGTAGTCGTCATCGAGATCGGCCACTAACCACATTTTTTTCCCGCCACGGCTTGAGGTCGTGGCTGAGCAAGAGAATGCGAATGGTTTCTCGTCCCACGTGGGGAACCAGCTTGCGTTTTACGGCTTGCTCGGCCACCAGGCGAACCGTCCAGCGAGCGCGGCCCTCGGGAGGATCACTGCACACCATGGCGATGATCCGCTGTTTCTGGCTGGCGTCCAGCACTTCGGCCGCACCCGGCCGTTGCTTCTCATAGAGAGCACCATCCAGGCCGGCTTGCCGATAGCGATGGCCCAGTCGTCGAATGGCCTGTGGGGTCAGCGGGATCACTTTCGCGACCTGAGCTGCACGGGCCTCTGCAGCCAACTGCAACAGTGCCAACGCCCGCAGCACCACCCGGACCGGTTGCACCCCACTCTTGAGGAGCGTTCGCAGTGTCTCCTGATCCTTTTTGCCGATGTCGATCTTCAGAGGTGGACGACCCATACCCCGAGTATGCGCCAAAACAATTCTGCATAAAAATGGTTTTTTAGAATATTTTCAGGCGGTCAGAGACCTAGTCCGGGCGATGCGGCCTTCACCCGACCCAGGGGCGTGTTGGTCATCGCAGTGAGCAGCTTCTGAGGCCGCACGATGAGAGTACGAACGCGCCGATACTGCAACAAAGCGACGCGGGCCAGGGCTTCCACAGCTTGTTCCGCCGCAATGTAGTGGGGGAACTCTTTGACAGGATTTTCCACAAAAGCGGAGGAGATGATTACGGCACAACCGTCATTGCGGTTCAATACATGCAAAAACTGGGAGAGCGGCGCCAGTGTGAGAGACACGGCCTGCGGTTGTCCCGCGTGGTGAGACAAGCCGCGCGCGCCACTTGCCATCTTTTTCCGAAGTCTCAACGCGATAGATGACACCC
>JASHOO010000555.1 GCA_030041035.1 Bryobacteraceae bacterium
GCGTCCAGCTCGGCGATCTGATCCTCGTCGTCGACATCGGCGGAGGCACGACCGACTTCACTTTGATCGCCGTCACGGAGCAATCCGGTGAACTGGCGCTCGAGCGCATGGCCGTCGGCGAGCACATCCTGCTCGGCGGCGATAACATGGATCTGGCGCTCGCCCGCTCCGTCGCCGACCAGCTCGCGCAAAAAGGCACGCGCATCGACTCCCTCCAGCTCCATGCGCTCTGGCACAACTGTCGCGTCGCCAAGGAAAAACTCCTCACCCCCGGCGCTAAATCCAAAGAGCAGCCCGTCACCATCCTGGGCAAAGGCACGGGCCTCGTCGGCGGCACCATCAAGGCCACCGTCAGCCGCGACGAAATCGATCGCATCCTCGGCGATGGCTTCTTTCCCAGCGTCACCAGCTCCGATCTGCCGCAGCGCCAGCGCCGTTTCGGCCTACAGGAAATCGGATTGCCCTACGCCACCGACGCCGCCGTCACCAAACACCTGGCCCAATTCCTTCGCCAGCAAGCTTCCTCCGCCGAGCACCAGCGCGTCCGCCGCGGGCCGTCGGGCCTGGCAGCGCCCACGCATGTTCTGTTCAACGGCGGCGTGCTCCATGCAAAACTCATTCGCGATCGCCTCATCGAAGTTCTCAATTCCTGGCTCGCTCACGAGGGTTTCGATCCCGTCCAGCCCCTCGCCGGCGAAGATCTCATGCACGCGGTCTCGCGCGGCGCTGCTTATTACGGCCTCGCTCGTCACGGAAAAGGCGTGCGCATCCGCGGCGGCGTCCCACGCACCTATTACGTCGGTATCGAGAGCGCCATGCCCGCCGTGCCCGGCATGCCCGCTCCGCTCAAGGCCCTCACCGTCGCGCCCTTCGGCATGGAGGAGGGAACCTCCGTCTCGATTCCCGATCGCCAGTTTGGTCTGATCGTCGGCCAGCCCGCCGAGTTCCGCTTCTTCTCCTCCACGGTTCGCAAGAACGACGCGCCCGGCGAAATGATCGAAGATGTCGGCGACGATCTCCAGGAGCTCTCGCCCATGGAAGTGAATCTCACCTCCGCCGATGGCACCGGCACCGTTCCCGTCTCCTTCGAAACCGTCGTCACCGAAACCGGCGTCCTCCAGCTCTGGTGCGTAAGCCGTGACGGCCGCCGCTGGAAGCTCGAATTCAACGTGCGCGAGCGCGTGACCCAATGAAAATCGGCATCGACCTCGGCACCACCAACTCCGCGCTCGCCTGGGTCGATCCTGGTGAGGCCGAGGATCTCAACTTTCCGCCCATCCACATCTTCGAAGTGCCGCAGCTCGTCGCGCCTGGAAAAACCGAACCGCGCCGCACACTGCCCTCCTTCATGTTCCTCGAAGATGGCCGCCCCGTCGGTGTCTACGCGCGCGAGCAGGGCGCACTCGTTCCCACGCGCCTCGTTCACTCCGCCAAATCCTGGCTCTCCAATCCCGATGTCGACCGCACCGCCAAAATCCTTCCCTGGGATTCCCAGGAAACCGGCCGCGTGCTCTCTCCCGTCGAAGTCTCCTCCGACTTCCTCCGCAAATTCCGCGAAGCCTGGGACCAGAAGCAAACCTCACCGCTCTCCGATCAGGACGTCGTCCTCACCGTTCCCGCGTCCTTCGATGAAGAAGCGCGCGAGCTCACCGTGATGGCCGCCAATGAGGCCGGCATCCCCAAGCTCACCCTTCTCGAAGAGCCCGCCGCCGCGTTCTATTCCTGGATCGCCAACAATTTCGCGCGCTCGAGCAAGCTGCTCTATGACGGCCAGATCGTGCTCGTATGCGACGTGGGCGGCGGCACCAGCGACTTCAGCCTCATCCGCGTCAGCCGCGAAGGCGATCGCGTCGATTTCACCCGCACCGCCGTCGGCAAGCACCTGCTGCTTGGCGGCGATAATCTCGATCTCACCCTCGCCTGGCTGGTCGAAACGAAACTGGGCAAACCGCTCTCGCTCCGCCAGCGCAGCGGCCTGCGCCGCCAATGCACCGCTGCGAAGGAGCGTCTGCTCAGCGACCCCAATCTGAAGAGCGTCGAAATTACCGTTCTCGGCGCCGGCGCCTCGCTCGTCGGCGGCGCATTGAAAACCGAAATCCTGCGCGAGGAAGCGCTCGAGCTGCTCATCGAAGGCTTCCTGCCGATGAGCCAGCGCGGCGATCCGCCCAAAGAGGAGAAGCGCAGCCTCTTCCGCGAGCTCGGCCTGCCCTACGTCACCGACCCCGCCATCACCAAGCACCTGAACGCATTCCTCGAAACCGCCGGGCAGCAGCCCGATGCCGTGCTCTTCAACGGCGGCTTCTTCATCCCCGAAATCGCGCGTGAGCGCGTCGCCGATGTCGTCGGCCACTGGTACGGCAAGCGCCCCGAGATCCTCGAGAATCGCGACCTCGATCTCGCCGTCGCCGCCGGCGCCGCCTATTACTCCTACGTCCGCTCCACCGGCAGCGGCGTGCTGGTTCGTGGTGGTTTGCCTCGGGCCTATTATCTCGGCATCGGCCAGCCGTCGGATGACAAGCTCTCCACCGTCTGCCTTGTCCCGCGCGGCGCCGAAGAAGGCGCGACGCTAGAAATCGATCGCGACGATCTCCAACTGATCGCCAACCGTCCGGTGTCCTTCCGCCTCTACAGCTCGCTCACCCGCACCGAAGACAAGCCCGGCGAGGTCGTCGAGTTCGCCACTGCCGACGAAAGCCTCCATACGCACGCGCCGTTGAACGCCGTCATCCGCTTCGGAAAAACCGGCGAGCGCACCATCCCCGTCAAAGTCGGTGCGCGCCTCACCGAAATCGGCACGCTCGAATCCTGGTGCGAGTCCAAAATCAGCGACCATCGTTGGCGCTTGCGATTCGAGCTGCGCAAGCGCACCGCAGAACCCGAGAAGGCACGCCCCGCCACCGTCGTCAGCGAAGAAGCGCTCAAACAGGCCGCGGAGCTCATCCGCAACGTCTTCTCATCCACCGCCAAATCGCAGGTCGCCCCCGAAGAACTGCCCGCAAAACTCGAGCAGACGCTCGCCCTCGGCCGCGCCTCCTGGCCGCTCAGCGCCATCCGCAACCTCGCCGACGTCTTCCTCGAATGCGCCGCCGGCCGCAAGAAGAGCCCCGCTTTCGAAGCCCGCTGGTTCAACCTGTGCGGCTTCTGTCTGCGCCCCGGCTTCGGTTTTCCCGGCGACGATTTCCGCATCGAGCAGGCGCGCCGCATCTTCGCCGGCGGCTTGCAGTACTCCAACCAGGTGCAGTGCGAAATCGACTGGTGGATCTTCTGGGGCCGCATCGCCGGCGGCCTCAACCGCAACCAGCAGGCCGATCTCTACCAGCGCCTCGCCCCCATGCTGCTCCCTCGCGGCAACAAGAAACCGCCGCGGCTCAACAGCAGCCTCGCGCGCGAGATGTGGCGCGCCTCCGCCAGCCTCGAGCTGTTGCCCATCCAGACCAAAACCGAGCTCGGCGATGCCCTGGTCCGCCTGGTGAAAGCCGGAGCCGCGCGCGAATCCGAATTCTGGTGCCTCTCCCGGCTCGGCGCTCGCGAGCTGTTCTACGGCCCCATCAATCTCGTGATTCCTCCCACGACCGTCACTCGCTGGGCGGAAGCGCTCTTGCCCGTGCCCGCCGCCGTGGAAGCTCTGGCCTCGCTCGCCCGCCGCAGCGACGATCCCACGCGCGACCTCTCGCACGCCACGCGCGAGCTGGTTCGCCAGAAACTCGCCGCTCTTCCGCGTTCCGAGCAATTGCTGGCTATGTTCGAAGGCGAAGCCCAGCGCGATGAGCGCTCGCTCGGCCGCATCTTCGGTGAAGAGCTGCCTTCGGGTCTGGTGCTCTCCGCCGCCGCGGAGCCGGCTCCGTAACATTCCTCACGCACCCGGGAACTCCCAGGCCTCTCGCCGTGTCCAATCTCCAGGGGCAATGTCTACAACGTCGCAACCCGCTGTTCTCGAGGCCATTCACCTTTCGAAGACCTACGCCGGCCGTCCCGCCGTCGATAACGTCAGCTTCTCCATCCATCCCGGCGAGGTCCTCGGCTACCTCGGCCCCAACGGTTCCGGCAAAAGCACCACGGTGAAGATGCTGGCGGGACTGCTGTCGCCCACGAGCGGCCAGATCCTGTTTCGCAGCGAGCGCATCTCGCACGATTTGGTCAGCTACAAACGCCGCCTCGGCTACGTTCCCGAGGAGGCCAACCTTTACTCGTTCTTGAGCGGCTGGGAGTATCTGGACCTGGTCGGCACCCTCCGCGGCATGGACCGCAAACAGCTCGCGCACAAGAGCGCGGTCATGCTGGAAGGCCTGTCACTCTACCCGCACCGGCACACGCCCATTTCCGCCTATTCGAAAGGCATGCGCCAGCGCATTCTGCTGATTGCCGCGCTGATGCACGACCCCGAAGTCGTCATCCTCGATGAACCGTTCTCCGGTCTCGACGTGATCAGCGCCCTCATCATCCGCAAAGTGATCGCGCAGCTCGCTGTGCAAGGCAAGGCCATCGTGTTCTGCTCACCGGTGCTCGAGGTGGTCGAGAAGGTCTGCTCGCATCTCCTGATCCTGCGCCGCGGCGTGGTGGTGGCCCACGGCTCCATCGAAGAGATCCGCTCGGGCACGGTCATGCCCGCGCTCGAAGATACGTTCCTCCATCTGACGGAGCAAGTCGATGCCGATAAAGTCGCAGGCAGCATCCTGGCTGCGATCCACTCTTGAGCGCCCGTTTCCGAGGCTGGTCGCGCATTTCGCTGCCACCATCTTCGAAGGCGAAACCGCGGCCGACGATGCCGAGATGGGCGCCGGCGGCCTGCTGGGCTTGCTCGCCGTACCCGGCGGCTTCCTCTCCCTGATGCTGTTCGACAAGTACTCCTCGCTCCTGCAATGGCTGCGCGGCGTGCGCCACTTCAACATCTACACCGAGTCCCTGCCCGACAAGTACTTCTTCATCGTCTTCTCGATGGCCATCACCGGCGCCGTGGCCGTTCTCAAGTGGGACCGCATCCTTCCCGGCCGCCGCGATTTCGCCAACCTCGCGCCGCTGCCGATCTCCGCGCGCCGCATCTTCGCCGCCAACCTGCTCGCCATTCTGATCATCGCGGGGGTATTCGCGGTCGATGTCAACGCCGCTTCGGTGGTCTTGTACCCGTTCGTCGTCGTGGCCAATCGCGGCACTGTGGGCGAACTCGTGCGCTTCGATGCGGTGCATGCGTGCTGCGTCATGCTGGCCAGCCTCTTCACCTTCCTCGCGTGCTTTTCCATCATGAGCGCGCTGATGGCCCTGCTGCCCTATCGCCTCTTCCGCCGCGTGTCGCTCTATGTCCGCGTCGTGATCGTCATAGCGCTGGTGACGCTGTTCGCGACCAGTTACGCCGTTCCCGCACTCGTGCAGCACTTGCCGGCCAGCCCTGAGGTGGCCCTCCTACCGCCGGTCTGGTACCTGGCGCTTTACCAGTCGCTGCAAGGCCACGCCACTCCGGAGCTCGCCAGGCTCAGCCCTCTCGCCATGCGTGCGGTTCTGATCGCCCTTGCCTCAGCGCTGCTGCTGTCCGCTTTGAGCTATCGCCGGTGTTTCATGCGAATCTCGGAATCGAGTGGAGGCCCGCTCATGCGCCGCCGCGCGATCCTGCGCCTGCCCGCGGTTTTCGCGCTGCTCAAGAGCCACTTCCAGCGCGCCTGCTCCGGCTTCGCCATCCGCGCGCTCGTGCGCAGCGAAAAGCACTGCATCGTACTCGGCGGCTTTGCCGGCATGGGTCTGGTTGCGGCATCGGAAACCGCTCTCTCAGCGTTCGCGCAGCCCAAGCCCACGATCCCCGATGCGGACCTGCTCTCCATTGCGCTCATCCTCGCCTATTTCACCATCTGCGGCCTGCGCTTCGTCTTCGAGATGCCGGTCGAGCTGGATGCCAACTGGGTCTTCCAGGTGATCCTCGATCCCGATCGGCACGAATCCGCGGCTGCGGCACGGAACGTCATCCTCACCGTGATTGTGGCGGCGATCGTCGTTCCGTCGTTGGCTGTCTATTGGATGCTTTGGGATTGGCGCGTCGCGGTGCTGCATGCCGCCTACCTGCTGGCCCTGTCGCTATTGCTGACTGAAGGATTGCTGGTCGGCTTCCGCAAGATTCCCTTCACCTGCTCGTTCCCGCCGTTCCGCAATCACGTCGTGATGCTGGTTGTGCTCGGTGTGATCGGCTATTCCTTCTTTACCGGTACCGGCTCCGAGATCGAGCACTGGATGATGCTTCATCCCCTGCGATTCTTGTGGCTCATCCCCGCCGCGGCCGCAGCCTGCGACGTCCTGCGCCGCTTCCGCAACGAAATCGCCCCAGTCGATGCGAGCCTGATCTATCGCGACCAGGCCAAAGCGACGGTCACGACACTGGACCTGTCGGGCAACTAGGTATCCCGTGGAAGCGGGTTACCGTCCTCATCATAATCAAACGGCCAACCGTCGTCCGAGAACTGGCGATCCATGCCCCTCTTCGTAATGTAGAAGTAGGTTTTGAACTCTGTCTCGATGACGTCGAGCGGCGGCATGCCCTCGAGGTCCTGTCTGAAAGGCTCAGTACCGAACAGTAGGTACGCTTTAGCCATTCCGCTCTCAACCAGTTCGGCTAATGCCTTCACGACGTCGGAGCGATCGACTGCCATTCCAAGCTTGGAGCAATGCGCAGTCACATCGCCGAGAATCATCTGATCCACATTTTCGTAGTGGTCGCAGATCGCGTCCAACACGAAGAGGCGGATTAACTCGTCCCGATCCATACGTAATGGCCGGGCATGCCCGACCTCTCCGCGTCTAAACCCCGACTCCCGTCGCCAGGCGCCCGTATAACCTGACCACGTTCTGGATCATGCGCAGGCCGCAATCGCCTTCAAGGGTCAGGATCGATTCCGGGTGGAACTGCACGGCCTCGATGGGCAGCTCTTTATGCCGTACGCCCATGATGACGCCGTCTTCCGATTCGGCCGTCACTTCGAGGCACGCCGGAAAGGTCTCACGCCGCGCGAACAGCGAGTGATACCGTCCCACCTGGAACCGCTCCGGCAGCCCTTCGAACACACCCTTGCCGCGATGCGTGACCCACGATGGTTTGCCGTGCATCGGATAATCCAACACGCCCAGCTCTCCGCCGAACGCCTCCACCACACCCTGCAATCCCAGGCAAACGCCGAAAACCGGCACGCCCAGGCGCACGGCGCTCTTCACCAGGTCGGGAACGCCGAAATCCGCCGGACGGCCCGGGCCGGGCGAGATGAGAATCACGGCGGGCGCGATCTCGCGGATCAGTTCCGGTGGAAAGCCCGCGCGATAGGTCACCACATCGGCGCCGGTCTGGCGCACGTAATTGGCGAGGGTGTGGATGAAGCAGTCGTCGTTATCCACCAGGAGCAGGCGCACGCCCGCGCCTTCGGTGTCGCGCGGTTTAGGACTCGGCTTCTGCGGCTCGTCTCCCAGAATGCGGAAAAAGCCGGTTGCCTTGAGGCGCGTTTCCTGCTCTTCCATCTCGGGAACCGAATCGTAGAGCAGCGTGGCGCCGGCGGGGTAGGTCGCCACGCCGTTTCGCAGGTAGGTGGTGCGAATCAGGATCCCGGTGTTGATGTCGCCGCCGAGCGACAGCATGCCGATGGCGCCGCCGTACCAGCCGCGCGCTTCTTTCTCGAGGTTCTCGATGGCCAGCGCCGCGGCCTTTTTGGGAGCGCCGATCACGGTGACGGCCCACATATGGCTCAGGAACGCATCGAGCGAATCAAAGCCTTCTTTCAGAAATCCCTCGACGTGGTCCACCGTGTGATACAGGCCTGCATACGCTTCGATCACGCGGCGCGCGATCACTTTGACGGTGCCGGGCTCACAGACGCGCGATTTGTCGTTGCGGTCCACGTCGGTGCACATGGTCAGCTCCGATTCGTCCTTGGCCGAGTCCAGAAGCTCACGCAGGCTCTGTGCATCCGAGATGGGGTCGCCGGTACGGCGCACGGTGCCGGCGATGGGGCAGGTTTCCACACGCTGCCCTTCCACGCGCATAAACATCTCGGGAGACGCGCCCACGAGCTGCTCGTCGCCGAACTGCAACAGAAACTCGTAGGGGCTGGGGCTGGCGCGCTGCATGCGCTCAAACAGCTCCGAAGCCTTGCCGGCGTAGGGCGTGCGAAAGGTCTGGTGCAGCACGACTTCGTAATAATCGCCGCGACGCATGCCTTCACGCACTTTCTCCACACTCGCCATGTACTCGGCGGGCGCGTGATCGGATTCGATCGGTCCTCTGGGGACGAGCGGCGGGGACGCAACCGGCTCGGCCGTCCGCGGAAGAGCGAGCGTGGAGAGTCCCTGGTAGTCGAAATCGTACTGGTAGCGCTCGATCTGCTCCTTCTTGCGGTCCATGAAATAAATGTCGTCGCAAAGGAACAGGTGCAGATCCTTCTGGCCGCTGCGCGGAAGGCGTTTCTCGATGGGGTCGAACTGGAAAAGCAGATCGTAGCCGAATGCGCCAACCAGACCCAGGCGCGAATCCTGCTCGTTGCGAAACTCCTCGATCAGCACGCGCAAAATAGAAAATACGGAAGGCTGCTTGCTGCGCTCTTCTTCGGGAAATAGTTTGGGAAGGGGCTTGAGGATTCCGGCCAGCACGCCGCCCGGTTCCATGCCGAACGACTGCCAATGCGGATGGCCGGTGAGCACGGCGGCGAGCATCTGGTTGAGGATTTCGCCGCGCACATTGAGCGGGCGAAACTCGACTTTACGGTCGAATGCCAGAATTTCGACGGGCGGCCGGGTCGAGGCAAAATCCCAGCGCGAATAACGGCCCGGGAATTCGTACCCCGAGGACAAATAAATTCCGCGGCATGTATCCAGTTCGCGCAGCACATGCTTCAGACCCTTACGGTAATTGGCCTTGGACGTGGTGCGCGTGATCCTGATGCCGTGCGGCGTGGAATACTGGAGCGTGCGCATCTTCCCCTGATCTCCTCAGCATAGCATCCGCTGCCCGGCGGCCTGGTCCTGCTAAATTGACTTTATGCGTTCTCAACCATTTTTAGCATCGCTGGTGCTGGCCCTCGGAGCGTTTTCGGCTTGGGCTCAACAGGTACCGCGTCCGGCCGGCGAGTTTGCCATCAGCATGGTGAACGGCAAACAGCTTCTCGTGAGCCAGTACGCGGGCAAGGTTGTGCTGCTGGCGTTCATGTTCACCACCTGTCCGCATTGCCAGCACACGTCGCAGATTCTCAGCGGGATTCAGAATGAGTACGGAGGCCAGGGCCTGCAAATTCTGGGTTCGTTCTTCAATGATAATGCGGCGGAGTTGATCCGCGGCTTCATTACGCAGTTTCAGCCCACATTTCCGGTGGGATACGCGTCGCGCGACCAGGTGAACGAGTATTTGCAGCACCTACCGGGAAAGCCGACCTACGTTCCGGAACTGGTTTTCATCGATCGCAACCGCCAGATCCGCGGCCAATTCATGGGTGCGGATGATTTCTTCAAGGACCAGGAGACCAACATCCGCAAGATGGTGGAATCGCTGCTAAAGGAACCGGCGAAGGGGAAGAAGAACGGGCATTCGCACAAGGGGCAGTCGTAGGGAATTCTCCGGACGTACTTTTTTTCACATCCGGAAATTAAGTAGGAAATATTTGCAGGGCCAAGCGGAAACGGCAGGGGCAGGGAAGGACCCTGCCCCGTGAAAGTCAGTGGTTACAGCTACTTTGCCTGAGCAGCCTGGTTCGGGGTCTGTGACATCGCCAGATTGGTATCTGCGCTAAACAAACGCACTTCCACGCGGCGGTTCTTGGCCCGAGCAGCCCGGTCGCGGCCGGTATCGGCGGGTTTTTCCTTGCCCAGTCCGATTTCCTGAACGCGGAATACGGGGATATTGTGCTGCGTAATGAGATAGGCCATCACATGGTCGGCCCGGCGGCGGCTCAAGGCATCGTTATAAGACACGGTGCCGGTCTTGTCGGTAAAGCCTTCGATGGTGATAAAGTAACGCTTGAAACTGGAATGTTCGCTGACGAACTGATCCAGTTGCTGTTTGGCGTCCGGGTTCAGCTCATCGCGGTTAAAGCCAAACGGAACTACGGTTTCCGCCTGGAGTTTGTAGTCATCCAGGTTGCCGAGGGCCGTGGTCAGCGAGCTGATGGCCTGGGTGTTCTGGTTGGACGTGTTTTGCGCCTGCAGGGCGTCCTGATCAGCCTTATTGGCTGCGGTCATAGCCTCATTGGCGCGGTTTTCGGCTGACATAGCCCGCTCTTTGGCGGCATTGATCGCCGTTTCATGCCGCTCAATATCCTTCTTAGCGGCATCAATCTCAGTCCCCTGTTTATTCGACTGGTCGGAGACCTGATCGACCTTGGTTTGAATTGGCGCTGCAGTTTGCTGTACGTATTTCTTAGTAGCGCAACCTCCGGACAGCAACGCCCCCGTCAGGATAATGGATGCACCAAGGATTTTTTTCATAGGTTGTGACCTCCCGTCCGCTGAAGAGCAATTTCATGGCCTTTTCCGTACGGGTGTCCAGGGGGGTAAAATTAAGCTGGTTAACGTTCCTTCATCCTTAGGTAATTTTCCCGAGAGGCTGGTTTTCGAAGGCCGGGCTTAGCATCCGGCGGAAAAGAGACAAAGATGGCTGAAAACGAAACAGCAGTGAATCGCAGGGATTTTATGAAGCAGGCAGCCGGCGTCGGAGCGACGTTAGGGGTGGCGGCGAATGCATTCGCGCGCCCGGCAGCCAAGGCTTCGAGCGGCAGAGTGCTGGGAGCGAACGACCGCATCAATGTGGGTGTGATCGGCGTCGGTGGGCGAGGCTCGTACCTGGCGGGAGTGTTTGCCGGAATCAGCGAGCGGACCAATGACTGCAAAGTGGTGGCGGTGTGCGACGTATATGAGAAGCGCAAGCGCGAAAACGCCGAGAGGCTGAAGTGCGACGGTTTTCTGGATTACCGCGAAGTGATCAGCAAGCCGGATATCGACGCCATCGTGGTAGCGACGCCGGATCACTGGCACGCGAAGATTGCGCTCGAGGCGATGGATCACGGCAAGGATGTCTATTGCGAAAAGCCCATGTGTCACACGATCGAGGAGGCCAAGCAACTGGCCGCGACGGTGCGCGAAACCAAGCGGGTGTTGCAGGTGGGTTCGCAGACGACGTCGGCGGAGCAGTGGTGGAAGGCCAAGAAGGCGATTGCCGACGGCATGATCGGGCAGATGATCATGAGCCAGGGCTCGTATCATCGCAACTCAACGGAAGGCGAATGGAACTGGCCCATTGACAAAGACGCGGGTCCGGACGGCAAGGGCGACAATTACATCGACTGGAAGATGTGGCTGGGATCGTCTCCCAAGCGGGCCTACGATGCCGACCGGTTCTTCCGTTTCCGCAAGTACTGGGATTACTCGGGCGGCATTGCGACGGACCTGTTTTTCCACGTGGTGGCGCCGCTGAATATCTGCTGGCCGGAGCCGCAGTTTCCGCATCGCGTGATGGCGTCGGGCGGGATCTATGTTTTCCACGACGAACGCGAAGTTCCCGACACTTTCAACCTGATGGCGGATTTCAGCAACCAGCACACGCTGGTGCTGAGCTCGTCGATGGCGAATTCGCAGCACATTCCGGGGCTGATTCGCGGTCACGAGGGCACCATCATCATGGTGGACCACGGCAAGTTCGAAGGCGAGACCGATCACATCACGGTGATTCCGGAGAAGAGGACCATTAACGACACGTACAAAGCCAAGTGGGGCGAGGAGAAGATCACCATTCCGGTGACGGAAAAACCCGAGTGGGCGCACATGCAGAACTTCCTCGATTGCGTGCGCAGCCGCGAGAAGCCGGTGCTGGATGTGGAGACGGCGTACCGCGCGCAGGTGACGATTTCGATGTCGGTGCAATCGTACCGGGAGGGCCGCGTGCTCTATTGGGATGACAAGGCGCAGAAGGTCGTCCCCAAGCCGGCGAAGGCGTAACAGGGCTCGTTCAGAATTGCAGCTATGGTTGTTGCTCCGGAGACATGGGTGCTGCATAATGGTTACCCATGCGCATTGCCATATTGCTGCTGTCCCTTTTGCCGGTGTTTGCTCAGGAGGCGCCAAAAGCCGAGCACAAGATGCCGGCTCCGAAGAACCTGAAGCTGCTGACGCCGGATGAGCTGATGCCGGCGATGAGATCGTTCACGGTCGCACTGGGTGTGAAGTGCGACTTCTGCCACGTGAAAGGCGATTTCGCGAGCGACGAGAACCCGCACAAGGATGTGGCGCGGCACATGATCGAGCTGGCGCGCGACGTCAACGCGAAGTTCCCCGACGGCAAGCGCCACGTGACGTGCTACACCTGCCATCGAGGCGCCGAGGAACCGGCGACGGCGCCGCCCGAGGATGCTCCAAACCAGGCCCCGAAGTAGGCGCCGAGCTCATTCAAATGCCGGCCCTAGCGCTGGTCTTGCTTGTTTGAAGGTTCGACGAAGCCTATTGGGTGCTTCGGTTTTGTTGGGCCCTCGATCAGGCGCTTCAGAATAGCGTTGATCTGCGTCGCCTGGTGCTTCTGACGTTTTTCCAGTTCTTCTATTTTGTCCGCCAGGTCCTTATGCGAGGCGAGAAGTTCGCGAAGGCGGATGAACGCGCGGATAATCAGAATATTCATCGCAACAGCTCGCCTGCTCCGCAGAATGGACGAGAGCATGGCGACGCCGTGTTCCGTGAAGCCGTACGGCAGGTACCGGCGGCCGCCCCGCCCCGTGGGCTTTGACATTCCAATCTGGAATCTCAAAGAAGCGGCTTCCTCTTTGCTGAGCTGGAACATGAAATCAGCCGGAAAGCGCTCCGTATTACGCTTAACGGCTTTGTTGAGACTGGAGGTGGTGACCTGGTACAACTCGGCCAAATCGCGATCAAGCATCACCTTATGCCCGCGGATGAGATAGATGCGCCGCTCAATCCGTTCGACAGGGACCACTGCGGCTTGCATATCCATGGACGTTCTATCCAGCGTACTCAATGTCCGGGGACCTCATCTTTGCGCCTGCTTCTGCGCGGTTCCTGTGTAGACCGGGCGCAGCGCGGCTTTAGTTTGCTAGTGGGATCCCGGAGCGGGCATCAGGGTGTCGATGGCTTTCAAGACATTTTCCGGCCGCGCACGAACACGGATGTCGTCCGTCAGGTTCACCCAGCGGATGGTGCCGGTGGCGTCCACGAGGAACTCGGCGGGACGGGCGATATCCTGATCCTTCATGCCGGCGTGCGGGTGCAGCACACCGAAGCGGCGGATGACCTCGGCCTTGGAGTCGGAGAGGAAGGGGAAGGTGTAGCCGCGGCTTTGGCAGAGCTTGCGCGAATCCTCGCAGGGATCGACGCTGATGGCAATGACGGCAACGCCGCGGGCCCGAAAATCCGCGAGGCGCCGCTCGAAACCCCGCAACTCGGAGTTGCAGAACGGTCACCAGTAACCGCGGTAGAAAATGAGCAGGGCGGCGCGGTTCTGCCGGAGGATATCGGCGAGAGCTACGGGCTTGCCTGAGGCGTTGGGCAATGTGAATTCGGGCGCGCGCTGTCCGACGCGCAAGGCGCTATCCGGCGAGGGCAAATCCCTGCTGAGGCCCAATACTATGTATCCAAACAAGCCGATCAGGGTGAGACTGAGAGTACTCAAGATCGGGCCGCTGATTTTCCCGCGAAATCGCTGCGGTTGAAGGAAGGCCCGCTTCACGCCCGCCACGAGCAAGATCACGGCGGGGACGAATAGCAGGTAAGTCACCCAGGGGATGTCGCGCGTTGCGGGAAAGCGGTTGAAGAACTGGAAATAGCTGAGGATTGCCACGAGAGTGATGCCGAATCCTGCCCACGGGAACCAGTTCCAACTTGGCTTCATCTGGTACCAGTCTAGCGGCTAGCGGGGAGGCGGGACGGAAGATGTAACAAGTTTTTCGGGCGGCTTGGTCACTGGTTTGCGGTCCCAGAAGACGGTGCAGTCGCCGACCTCGGCCTGGTGCGCGTAGAGGTGCGGCAATCCCCAGGCTTTGAGGATGTCGTCATCATCCTCAAACGTGGCGACCGTCTGGAAAACACCGGCGGCTACGCGGCGGTCCAGCTCGGACTTGGGCAGAATGTGGAACGAGCGCGCAATATCGGCGGGGAGCAATTCGAGCTTGTGCGAATCCTCCAGCTCCATGCCGGGGGGCGGACGGCGGTGGGTGAGGAAGTAGATCTGCTCATCAGCAAACAAAGCGGCGCCGCCGGGCGTTACTTCATCCACCTTGCGGGCGATTTGCTCGAAGTAGGGCCAGGTGTAGACTTCGCGTTTTTCGTAAAGCGATTTCGCGGTTGCCAGGGCGACCAGGAGGGCCACGGCGAAGACCGGCCAGACGGGCCGGTCGGCGTTCCACATGCGCAAGGTGACGGCGTAGAGTCCCACCACGGAGAGAATCGCCAGGAACGGGACGGTGAACAGAAAGTAGCGCTGAAATGTGGGGCGCGCCACACAGAGCTCCGCGGCCGTGGTCACAGCGAGCCAGCCGCAGAGATAGAACTCGGCGCGAAGAGAGCGATCCCAATCGCTTTTGGCGATGAAGTGCACGCCGGCCGCGGAGAGCAGCCCGAGTGTGAGGGCTTGCGAGGAGTCAATCCAATAGGTGAAGATTTCGAAATTGTGGCGGGTAGCGCCGGGCCAATCGACGGTGCGGTAAATGGCGTTGTACTGGAAGATGCCGAACCAAACCTGTCTGGGGCCTTGCAAGAACAGCCACAACACGGGAAGAAACGGGACGAGCGCACCGGCGGCGAAGGCGGCGGCCTTCAGCCATGGGCGGCCGGTCCGGTTATAGACTAGCAGCCAGACAAGCAGAACGAGAACCGTGCTTGCGGTTAACAGAGAGGAGCCGGCGGCGGCGCTGGAGAGGAATCCGGCTGCGGCCGGCAGCAGCCATCCCGGACGATCAGGCACGAGGACTGTGATGCGGAATGCGGCGACGGTAAGGAACAGGCAGATCCCATAGGCCTGGGCGACGGTGCCGAACTCGAGGACCGTCCCGTTCAGACCGACGAGTACGGCGGCGGCGATCGCGGCGGCGAGGCGCCATCGGGAGATGGGGAAGCGGGTGAAAAGGAAGTCCGCGATCAAAAAGACGGCGCCCGCGGTGAGCAGCGCAGCCAGGGCGTGCGCGGTGCGCCAGCTTTCGCCGAAAACCGACATCCAAGCGGCGTTCCAGTAGGCGTTGAGCGGGGTCTGCGAGAAACAGAAATCGAGATACGGCTTGCGGCCGGCTTTGATCAACTGCGCGGCCAGCAGGTGGAAGCCTTCATCCCAGGCAAAGGCTTTGGTCTGCGAGTAAACGACCAGCGCCACGGCGAGAATGGCTGCGACGCCAGAGAACAGGAGGAAGCCGCTCTGCCTGCGGCGTGCCAGTTCAGGAGAGGAGAGCAATCTCGCCTTTCCCCCAGACGGTTTGGCGGCCGACGCCGGTCCAGCGCGCTGCTCGCAGGTAGGGGAGGAACTCGCCCAGAGTGCCGCGGTATTCCGCCTCGCCGGTGAAGCCACCGAGCGGATGAACCTGGCCCGTGCGGCTGGAACGCCGCTCCACGTAAGCGGTCTCGACTTGGCAGCGGGTCATTTCGATCTTTTCAGCGCGATTACCCAAAGCCTGAAAGTCGATATCCAGCGGGCCGGGCCCGTAGAGCGCGCGCAGGGTGCTGATGCGGTCGCGGATGCGGGCAAAAAGCACCGGGAAGTCCGGTTGTGCAGCCAGGCCGCCCTGGCACTTGAGCTCGGTCGGCGTCAGAAACCGGATGGCAAGTGAATCAGCCGGACCGTTCTCTGCAAGTGGCACAGATGCCGGCTCGAGTAGTGCGGTGCATCTGTTGCCGTCCCAAACCTGGGCGACCACGCGGCCGGCGGCATCGAGCTGCGCAACGGAGATGAGGGTCGCCTTGCGCCGAAGTGGGCCCATCCCTTGGCGGGCGATCAAGGCGAAAGCCTGGACGAAGCACGCGAGAGCGGGGTTTCGCAAGTCGAACAGATGGACGTCGAAGCTGAATGGTTTCCGCGGGAAGATGACTAGGCCGTCGAGATGCCGGGTGCGGAGCACAAACGGCCGGGGCCACTCGGCGAATCCGCTCGGTCCGGGGCGCGACGGGGCGCGCGGCTCGAAGATGCGGGCATAGACGCAATCGTGCGTGTGCGCGACGGGGCCGCACGTGCAGGCCACCTGGCGCAGAGCGTAGCCGAAGGCGCCGCGCAACGTGTTGGCGGCTCCGGCGGAGGGAAACCACAGGGGCTCGACCGCCTTGAAGTGGAACCGCAGGCGAAAAAACGCAAGCTGCACATCCCCAATGTATACCCGGCGGCCAACTAGCGGCAGGGCGTGGCGTTTTGGGTATAATGAGGGGGCATTTGACACTTACCGTCTCTCAGCCAGTTTCAATAAGGGGGTTACGCGTGTGTAACCGCGGCCCCCTTTTCTTTTTTGGCAGGGCCAGGTGAGTGCCGGACTGCAATACAGTGGAAAAGGAAGCACATGAAAGAAAAAGGCACAGTGAAATGGTTTAACGCAGCCAAGGGCTACGGATTTATCCAGCGAGAGAATGGCGAAGACGTGTTCGTGCATTTCTCGGCGATTCAAGCGGATGGTTATCGGAGCCTCGAAGAAGGCGCGAAAGTCGAGTTTGAGGTGACCAAGGGTCCCAAGGGGCTGCAGGCCGCCAACGTAACCGCAGCAGGCTGAGTGAGGAACCCGCCCCGATGCAGGAACCGGCGGGGACGCCGCTCGCCGGTTCTCAACTACAAGAAAGGATTGGATGAGCAAGGAAGACAATATCGAAGTTACTGGAGTGGTGTTGGAGAAGTTTCCGAGCGGCTTGTTCAGTGTCCAACTGGACCATAACCGCGTAGTTCTGGCGCACTTAGCCGGCCGGCTGCGGCGCAATCGCATTCGCGTGCTGGCCGGCGACCGCGTCACGCTTGAACTTTCCCCGTACGATCTCACCAAAGGGCGCATCACGTTCCGCCACCGCTAGAGCGCATTCACAAAATCTGAGAAAGATCGGGCAGAAGCGTGACTAACTGTCACGGTTTCCCGATATGCACAAGCTTCTGTTCGTGTTCGGCACCCGGCCCGAAGCCGTGAAGTTGTGTCCGGTGTTGCTGCACATGCGCGGCCGGAGCCGGGAATTTCAGGTCAGGGTTTGCGTGACCGCGCAACACCGTTCCATGCTCGACCAGGTGCTGGCGGCGTTTCAAGTCACTCCGGATCACGATCTGGACGTGATGCAGCCGGCGCAGACGCTGGCGCAATCCACGTCGCGCATGATGGCGGCGCTCGAGCCGGTGGTGAACGAAGAACAGCCCGACATGACGGTAGTTCAAGGGGACACCACCACGACCTTATGCGGCGCGCTAGCGGCTTTTTATAACAAGGTACCGGTGGCGCATGTGGAGGCGGGGCTGCGCACGGGCGATCCCTGGCGGCCATTTCCGGAAGAGATGAACCGGGTGCTGACAGCGCGCATGACGGATTTGCACTTTGCGGCGACCGAGGGAGCCGCGCGCAATCTCGAAAACGAAGGCGTCGGACGGAGCCGCATTTTCGTGACTGGGAACTCGGGGATCGACGCGGTGCTGCACGTGAAGGCAGGTCTCGAAAACGGCACGCTGCACGGCTCTGACTGGCCGCAACTCGACCCCGGCAAGAAACTGATTGTGGTGACGGCGCACCGCCGGGAAAGTTTCGGCGACGGCTTCGAGAATATTTGTACGGCGCTGGCGGAACTGGCGCGGCGGGACGATGTGCAGATTGTCTACCCGGTACATCGCAACCCGAACGTGCAGGATCCGGTAAACCGAACACTGGGGAAGCTGGCCAACGTGTTCCTGGTGCCGCCCCTCGACTACGTGCCGTTTGTCGATCTGATGCGGCGGGCGTACCTGCTGATCTCCGACTCAGGTGGCGTGCAGGAGGAGGCGCCGTCGCTGGGGAAGCCGATTTTGGTTTTGCGGGACAAAACGGAACGGCCGGAGGCAGTGGAGGCAGCGACGGCCCGGCTGGTGGGCACGGATCCGGTCCGAATCCAGCGCGAAGCCAGCCTGCTGCTGGATGATCCGGGCGAATACGCCCAGCGGTCGCGCGTTCACAATCCTTATGGGGACGGGCACGCGAGCGCCCGGATAGGGAACGCAATTCATTCATTCTGCGTCACTAGGCAGAGATAAATCGAGTTCCAAAATGCCCAGTTCGAGCGATCACGGCAAGGGAGCCGATCCGCCATCCCGATATAATAGGAGCAGTCTTATGGTGGACCGAACCAAGAATCCGCAACCAGCCGCCCGCCCGGCCAAGAAACAAGCCGCCGAGCCGGCGGAGAACCTGACCGCCATCCTTTCGCAAAAGGTGGTGGGCC
>JASHOO010000556.1 GCA_030041035.1 Bryobacteraceae bacterium
CCTTCAAGAATACACCTGACAGGGTACGGTGGATGATGCACAAAGATAGCGTGAAATACATATTTACACCGTAGGGGGTACGGTGTATTCTGGTCTTGGTTCTGATGTTCGATTATTGAACGGAATCGAACACTAGACAGAACGGAGCCGCGACAGGCGCCAACCTGGCATGGCCCTAAAACACCGCGAAAGGTAGATGGTGTCCGTTCCCCTGTGCGGGTTTAGCGAGAGCCCAAAAGACAACGACATTCGCATCGAGAACGAGCGGCTCGGCGCGGGCATGAGAATTATCGGTGATCGTCCGCTATCCAGCGAATCGCTTTGGTCGACCCCGGCCAGGAGTTCACCTGGACGAGCCGCTACAGCTACTACAATCTGCCGGAGGGCACGAAATAATTTCGGCGGATTAGCGGTCTCTGTGCTCAAAGCATTGGTGGGCCGGGTTCGCGGCCCCTCCACCCAAAACGGCCGATGTAGAGGATATGAGCCGCACCTGTCTTTTCCTGCCCTGCTTGCTAATCGCGCCCGCCCTGACGCCGGCCCGAAGTGCCCGGACGTACGGCGACTCGATCGGAAAAGCTTAGGCGCACAGTGGTGGGGCGAAGGCGCGCCCGCCCATGTTCGCTCGCTACGGTGACACTGCGGGGCGAACATGGCGGGCGCAAGTACGTCCTGACCTGGAATCCACCTACACCTCAATCATCTATTTAACGTCCACGCAGTCCAGAGCGCAGGAGCATCTCATGTGCCTTCTCAGAAAGCGCTACTCTTTGCTTTCCCGGTTTGACAATGCTGGCGTTATCACTGCCGCATGCGCTCGAGTTCTCGTCACACGGCGTCGCCAAAAAACCGTGAATGTCGCCGTCGCTGGTTGCGCCAAAGCCGACGATATCGCCGGAATCATTGATGGCGAAGGCCGTCAGCAAATACAATGGCGAGTCCGCCGGCACCAGCGTGTTCAGGTCAGTCATCACACCGTCTTTCCAGAAAAACGCGCGGGGGTTGCCGGTGGCAGGGCCCGGGGCGCTGATCGACGCGCCAACCACCTCGTCTCTGTTGTTGACGTCCAGAGCACCGCCCACGAGGTCGCCGGCTAAGACACCCAGATCGGCAATGATCCCGTCCTGCCATAGGACAGGGTGAAACGTGGTGTTGTTGTGTAGGGCCGACACGCCGGAGATGATCCCGTGGTTGTTGATCGCAAGCGCGATGTTTGCAGACCCCAATACCGTCGTATCCGGCGCCGATCCGCCGAGATCGGGAAGGATATGGACCGAACCGTCCGGGTCCCATAACACCGCGTGGGGTGCCGCTGCGAAACCGGGAAGCACCGTGTTTCCGCAGAGGCCCGTTCCGCCGACCACCTGACCCGAGTCATTGATCCCAAACGCCATGCCGACCGTGTCTCCTGCCGGCGGAGGGAGTTCCCGAATCTGCCCGGGCGAAGGTCCCCATATAACGGCTTCAAAATCCAGAACTTGCGGCCCCGTGCCATTGACGGCTTTTCCGGCACGGCAACCAGGGTCCTTATGATTGTTCTCGGCGATGCCCACCACTTCGCTCATGTTGTTGAGCCCGCCGTAAGTTGAGTTCAGACCGCCCAACGCGGGGAGGGCCGTCATTACGCCGGTATCCCAAAGAAACGCAAGACATTGGTAACCGGTGCCGTAACCACAGAAGTTTTCGTTGTTTGGATCGTTATACAAGGTCTCGGCCACACCGATCACCTGGCCATAGCTGTTAACCCCGCCCGCTCCACTGTTGGGGCCTGGCAGTCCCGGCTGGCTGATGTCAGTCATCGTTCCCCAATACCAGACGATCGCGTGCTGACTGCCGTCGGGGGCGGTGTCCAAACCGGTGACCAACCCGTAGTCATTCAGCCATGTCGCCTGGGCGAATGGATTGCCGGGCGGACCGAGGTCGGTTAGGCTATAGCGCGGCTGCGCGTCGAGGTGAACCGATATGCAAACCAGGGCCAGCAGACTCAGCCCTGAACCTGAAATCGAAGTTACTGAAGTGAATTTCATGAGTTTTTCTCCTCCACGTCAGACAGCGCAGTGCGGCGGTCAAATTGATAGCCGTCGAGGCGCTTTACAGGCTAAGAGTTGCTAAAATGTTCGCGCGGGGCAAATCCGTGGAACAACGTAGCGGGGTGGCTAGCTTGCTACGCCAATGGAGTGAAGGAGATCCGAGCGCCCGGGAACGGCTCGTACCCATAGTGTATCCAGAGCTGCGACGTCTCGCACATTACCACCTGCGGCGTGAACGTAGCGGACATACGCTCCAAACCACAGCCCTGGTCCACGAAGTCTACCTTCGCCTGTGTGGTCAGGACGATCCGCGTTGGGAGGACCGGGCTCACTTCTTTGCCGTCGCGGCGCGCATGATGCGCCGCATTTTGGTGGATTATGCGCGGCGTCACGACGCTGAGAAAAGAGGTGGCGAGGGAGTCCACGTAGGGCTCGACGAGGCTCTCACCATCCCTGTGAAGCAGCCTTTGGACCTGATGGCGCTGGACGGCGCGTTGGAGCAACTGGCTGCATTCGACGCGCGCAAATGCCAGGTGGTAGAGATGCGCTTCTTCGTGGGTCTTTCGGCCAAAGAGATCGCCCTTGCGCTCAAGACATCGGAGGCGACCGTACGGAGAGACTGGGTCATCGCCAAGGCTTGGCTGTTCCGGCACCTCGAGCAATCCACAGGGTTATGAATGGCAGTTCTGGAAATCCGGATTGGGCGGACGTCGAGCGCGCCCTGGCCGAGGCTCTCGAACTGCCGGAAGAGCGCCAAGCTGCGTTTCTCGAGAAATTGCCTTCGGGTGTCCGCGCCGAGGTGCAATCCCTTCTGCGGGCGCATCTTCGTGCCGCCGGTTTTTTGGAGGGCGGAACCGGTTCGCAATCGTCTGCCGGCGGCGCGGGCAGACACAAGGCCATAGCGGCAAACACGCAAATCGGTTCGTACCGCATTGAAGCCATGATTGGCGAGGGTGGAATGGGTGTTGTCTATCGCGCTCTGGACACCAAGCTCAATCGTCCGGTGGC
>JASHOO010000557.1 GCA_030041035.1 Bryobacteraceae bacterium
CGGCCTGCCGCGCCGCACGTCCATAACTTGCTTATTGACGATCAGCTTCCAGTTCCCTTGGTCCAAGTCGATGTAAAGCGCGTATTCGCCTGCGGGCACCGCCAGTCCCCCGATATCCAGATCAACATCGGTATGCAGGACGGTTGCGAAATCCGCACCCAGGCGCCAGATGGTCCCGTCGGGCTGGAGCGCACCTGAGCCGTTAAAGATATGCCTCTTCTCTCCGGTCTTGGAGTCAGTCAACGAGGGTGCATGATAGAAAATCCAGATCATCTTTCCTTCGGAACCGTAGTGTATGGCGGCAATTGCCTCCGGGCTGCTCTGGTTTCCGGTAATCAACGTCGATACGTCGACCTCGCCTAACCCCCGGCCTAGCATGGCTATCATGAGCAAGCCGACCACAACAATCCGTTTCACTTCATGCCTCCTTTACTTGGCAATCGTGAGGCAACAGTAAAGACAGACGCCTAGAGCCACGAAGAAGAGATTGCGCGCGCTATTGGAAATGCTATTGGCATTCTGTAGTGTTTCAAGCAGTGTCTGAAGTGGCTCCGGTAGACTAGCTCCGGTCAGATCCGACCCGGCGAGTTGCTCGGTAAGCAAGCCTCCCTTCACGCCGCTAAGAATAGCGTCGCGCAAATCGGCCCCGCGCAGTGTTGCCCCGTATAAGTCCGCTCCAGAAAAGGTGGCGAACCGCAGATCGGCACCACGTAAATCGGCTTGCCGAAGATTTGCGGAGCTGAGATCAGCGCCGGACAGGTCTCTACCGGAGAGCTCAGCGCCGCTCAGATCTGGTTCAACTGCTAGAGCTGTCCTCCACCGATTCCAGGTTTCGACGCCCGCATTCAGCGTCTTCATCTGCTCCAGGTCCGCCATATGAGCACATCCCGGCATCACTATAGGCGCTTTTGTGCTGGTGCGCAACTCCCGATAAAAGCGACAAAAGCTCTTGCCAGCTGCTTGGGTCCAGTGCTCGGCCACCAGATGACCGCGGGTACCCGGAATCTTATCCCCCCGGCCGGATGGAGGAAGAAGCGACGGACCGCGAAGCGTAGCAGAGGAGTTGGCCTGGTGGGAGCGTGTTGAGTTGGCGAGTCCAGGGCTGGCTGATTGAGCGAAGCGGGCAAGGAGGGACACGGAGAGCGAACACCCGGAAGGGCGGGCAAGCCCAAGGCGACCCTCCAGCTTGCCAAGGCGTCTGATGATTGACTTCATACCAACACCTTCACCGGGAAGCGCTCGACAAACTGTCTCCGGTGGATTTTCCAACGCCTCGGTCATCCACACGCAACACAGCGATTCCTGCGCGCGTCAATGCGTCTGCGATATCGCGAAAAGGCATCCACGGCGGAGTGCCATTATTCCTTTCGTTCTCACTTAGGCCCGCGATTAGCACGGCCGCGGGCACGGCCCGTTTTATGGGCGCGGGCGCGATATCCCGTAATCCCAGCTCCGATCCTAATCAGTACATAACGGATTGGCATTTCAACCGTCCAAGTTGTCCCAGAGGCTCTGACAGATGAACGTTCTCTGGCAAGACACAGTGTTTGGACTTCGCATGCTGGCAAAGAGGCCGGTGCTCTCGTGCGTTGCGGCGTTATCCTTAGCTCTTGGAATCGGACTGAATACCGCGATCTTTGCGCTGATTCGCACAATTCTGCTGGGATCGCTGCCATTTCGGGAGCCGGACCGCATCGTCACGATCTGGTCGGTACCGCCGGGCCATCCCGAGCAACTGAACGGCGTCTCGGTTCCGGACTATCTGGCTTTCAAGGAGCGCACCCGCTTGTTTGAGGGCATGGGTGGGAGCGCGGTTTTCACAGTGGACCATGATTTCGGCACGGAGCAGAACGGCATTCCGGCCGAACACATCACCGGCGAGATATTTACTCCGGAAATGCTGACGATGCTCGGCATCCAGCCTCTCATGGGGCGGCTTTTCCTGCCGTCGGAAGCGGAAGTGGATCACCCGGCCTCGGTGATCCTTATCAGCTACCGTTTATGGCAGCAACGCTTCGGTGGAGACAGGAACATTCTGAACCGGACGGTGGTGGTGGATGGCGTCAATACGAGCATCGTAGGCGTGATGCGGCCTGACTTCCGGTTTTCCGACGAGCGCGCCGAGTTTCTTGAGCCGTTCGCCTTCAACCACTTTCAAGTCCAGGGGTCGGTGCGATTCATGTTGGTAGCCGGAAGGCTGAAGCCGGGAGTGTCGATGCGCCAGGCGCAAGCGGAGTTGGATTCCGTAGCTACCCAGTTCGCCAAAGAGCATCCCGCGGATCTGGATCATGGCAGGCCCTGGTCGGTTCAACTACAACCGATCCGCCAGGCGCTGTTCGGGTTCATGAGCCGGCCGTTGCTGCTGCTGCAGGGGGCGGTCGCATTCGTGCTGCTCATTGCCTGCGCGAATGTTGCGGCGCTGCTGGTGGCGCGCGCGGCATCGCGGCGCAACGAGGTCGCAATCCGGGCTGCGCTGGGAGCCGGACGCATGCGACTCGTTCGCCAGTTCCTGACCGAAAGCCTGCTTCTATCGCTCGCCGGCGGTGCACTGGGTGTGATCCTGGCATGGTGGGGCGTGCAAGCACTGGCGTCGCTGTCGCCGTCCTTCTTTCCCCGATTGCATGAGATCTCCACCGGCGGCGGCGTGCTCTTGTTCAGCCTGGCCGTCTCGATCCTGACGGGCATTGCTTTCGGCCTTGCACCCGCGGCGCAGGGTTGTAGGGTCCAGTTTGCCGATACTCTGAAGGAGACGAGTCGAGGGGGAACATTTGGCGGAGGCCGTGGACGCTTGCTCCGGACGTTAGTCACGGCTCAGTTGGCCCTCTCGCTGGTGCTTCTGATTGGTTCAGGACTGTTGATCCGCGCGTTTCTTAAGGCGCAAAGCGCGGCACTGAACTGCGATCCGACCGGCGTACTGACCCTCGGTATCGGATTTCCGGAAAAACAATACGGCAAGGTCTCGGGGCAATACAATGGCATCCCGTTGTGGGAAATCAATCCCGCCGTAAACGCCAAATTCCAGCAGTTGTATGAACGGATCGAGAGCTTGCCGGGTGTGGAATCCGCCGCCGGGAGTGTCGTACCGCCGATGGCGGGCGAAGCTGATATGGAGTTCACAATTCTAGGGCGCGCGCCTGGAGCGGAAGTCCCGACGGCCGATTTTGAACCGGTCACGCCGAATTTCTTCCACACCATGAAAATACCGATGGTGCAGGGGCGCGATTTCACGGCACATGATACTGATAAATCGCAATGGGTGATGATCATCAATGAAACCATGGCGCGGCGTTTCTGGCCGAACGAGAATCCGCTCGGCAAACTGGTGCGCCTGAATTCTGTGGCGCCCGAGGATCAGCCTCGTGAGATTATCGGCGTGGTGCGCGACATTCCATCGTATCTGCGACAGACCAAACAAGACCCCGAGATGTATGTTCCGTTCTTTCAAGCCTCGGCGCACATCACTGGACCGTGGACCAATTTTCGGCTCAACCTAACCTTCTTGCTGCGCACCAAGGGCGATCCGATGAGGCTGTTGCCCGCAGTGCAGCGCGCGGTAGCCGAGCTTGACCCGAATGTGGCTTTATTGGAGCCGAAGACCGAGGAACAACTCCTTGCGGGGCAACTGGACTATCCGCGGTACTATTCCATGCTGCTCGGACTATTTGCGTTTGTCGCGACCGTGCTTGCGGCGGTCGGCATTTACGGCGTGATGTCGTATGCGGTCCAACAGCGCACGCGAGAGATCGGAATCCGCATGGCTTTGGGGGCGGACCGGAGGAATGTATTCGCATTAATCATGCGTCAAGCGGCGTGGCTGATCGGCTGTGGGCTGGCGCTAGGAATCGGCAGCGCGTTCGCACTAACGCGATTCCTCTCGTCGGAATTGTGGGAAGTCGAAGCTACGGATCCGGCGATATTCGGGGGTGTATCACTGGCCCTCGCTGCGGTGGCCGTGCTTGCGTGCCTGATTCCGACCTGGCGCGCCGTGCAAGTGGATCCCAACGATACCCTGCGATACGAATGATCGTCCGACGGCGTGGATAAACAGAAGAGCCATCGAGCCTTGTCTGCCACCACTGTTCCGGCACAGCGCAAAACCTCGACGGGTACAGAACCCGAACTCCCCGCGATCCTTATTTCCTAGGTGGACCCTGGTCTCCTGCCTTAAAGCGGGCATGGCATAAGCCGCAGGCACGGTTCACCTCCTCGAGTTGTGCCGTGAAACCCGGCCTGTCGTTGGCTGCAGCCAGGGAAGCCAACCGGGCGGTCGCG
>JASHOO010000558.1 GCA_030041035.1 Bryobacteraceae bacterium
TGTCCATGGACGCCATGCAGGAGTTCCGTATTCAAACGTCGTCGTTTGCGCCGGAGTTCGGCCGGACACCAGGCGGGCAGATTTCGATTGTGACCCGCTCCGGAAGCAATGATTTTCATGGCACGCTGTTTGACTATTTCAGGAATAGCGATCTGGACGCCAAGGATTGGTTTACGAACTTCAACGCTCTACCGAAACCGGAGGAGCGCCAGAACGACTTCGGCGGAGTCCTCGGCGGCCCGGTGCGGAAAAACAAGACTTTCTTCTTCTTTTCGTACGAGGGGTTGCGCTTGCGGCAGCCATCGACGCAGGAAACCTCCGTGCCGGACGCCGCATCGCGGCTTCAGGTTCCCGCCTCGATGCGGCCATTCTTGAACGCCTTTCCGGTGCCGAACGGGCCGGAACTCGGGGCCGGCCTGGCGCAGTTCAACGCCAGTTTTTCGAATCCTTCCTCTCTCGAAGCTTACAGCCTCCGCATAGATCACATCGTCAATTCGAAGCTGACGCTGTTTGGTCGCTATAATTATTCGCCCTCCAGTTTGGATTCGCGAGGGTCCGTGCTCAGCACGACGACATCGCTTTTATCCTCCGTGCAGACGGGGACTATCGGACTCACGGAACAGTTCACGCCGGGAATCAGCAATGAAGTGCGGGCCAACTACAGTAACGACCGGATCGGCACCACCATGGCGCTGGACAATTTCGGAGGAGCTGTTCCTTTGTCGGATGCTCAGGTGTTTCCGCCCGGCTACTCCTCTGCGAATGGCCTGTTTGAGTTTTATGTCCTGGGCCTCGGGGAGTATGCGCTCGGCAAGCTGGGAACGGACGAGCAGCGTCAAGTTAATTTTGTCGACAATTTTTCCGTGACCAAGGCCGGCCACCAATTGATGTTCGGGGTGGACTATCGCTGGCTTGCTCCCTTTACAAGTCCGCTCTCCTATGGGCAATTTGCGGAATTTTTGGGGGTGAACGCGACTCCTGGAGGAGCTCTTTCGGGCACGGCTGCGTTCGCCGACGTGCAAAGCTATCAAGGCACCGGGCTACGAACGCGGAACTTTTCCCTGTATGCACAGGACACCTGGAATATCGCTCCGCGATTCACTTTGACTTATGGCTTGCGGTGGGACGTCAACCCGGCGCTGACCGGCGCAAACGCCGCGAACGATCCTTACACGGTCACAGGCCTGAACGATCCCTCGACCCTGGCCCTGGCTCCTCGCGGAACGTCCCTCTACCGGACGACATATGGAAATGTGGCTCCTAGATTGGGCCTCGCGTATCAACTCGGCGGGAGACCGAATTGGGGTCTAACCCTCCGCGCCGGATTCGGGATCTTCTACGATCTTGGGCAAGGGTCGCTCGGCGGAGCATCCAGCTACTTCCCGTACTTCGCCGTGCAGGTAGCCCCGTCGCCGACGCGTTTCCCGCTCAGCGCACAGAATGCCGCTCCGCCGCCGATCACGGGTGCTCCACCCGTGTCCGACATTGTCGTAGCCGAACCTAATTTGAAGCTCCCGCGAACGTATCAGTGGAACGTCGCGCTGGAGCAGGCGCTGGGGGACAGCCAGAGTCTATCGGTGACGTACATCGGCGCTCTGGGCCGCGATTTGCTCCGGGCAACCAACTTAACTAACCCGAACCCGAATTTTGGTTTTGTTTCGGTGACGGATAATTCCGCGACATCGGATTACAACGCGCTACAGGTCAAATTCGAGCGGCGGTTGTCGCTCGGCTTGCAGGTGCTGGCCTCGTATACTTTCTCGCATTCGATTGACGATGCCTCAACCGATGCGACTGACAATTACCTCAACACACCGGGCGCGTTCGCGAATGCCAAAATCGACCGCGGCGATTCGGACTTCGACATCCGGCACGCGTTTACGTCGGGCCTGTCCTACATTGTGCCCTCGCCCGCGCGGGGTACGCTCTCGCATGCCGTATTAGGAGGCTGGTCAATGGACGCTTTCATCCTGGCTAGATCGGCTCCGCCGGTGGATCTGGTGGGCACTTTATTCGAGGCTTACGGCACCGCCCTCTATCCGCGTCCGGACGTACTCCCGGGACTTCCTCTGGTTTTGTACGGCTCGGGTTATCCTGGCGGCAAGATTTTCAATAGCGCGGCGTTTACCGCGGCGCCTCCAGGCGAGCAGGGCGATTTCGGGCGTAACGTGCTGCGTGGTTTCGACGCCGCCCAGGCCGATCTGGGTTTGCAGCGGGCATTTCGCGTCACCGAAAAAGCGTCGCTTCGCCTGCGCGGCGAGTTCTTCAACATCACAAACCATCCCAACTTCGGCAGCCCCAACAACAGCTTGACCAGCCCGTTATTCGGCCACTCGACGGAAACTCTGGCGAACAGCTTAGGTTCCGGCGGTGCCAACGGTGGATTCAATCCTCTTTATCAAATCGGGGGACCGCGCTCAGTTCAATTGGCGCTCAAACTCGTTTTCTAACAGCCGAAAGGAGCACAGGCCAACGCGGACTTCCCGCCACCAGGTGTTCCCGCCCTAATTCCGTCACGGCAGCTTCTTCCGGCGAAAGCGAGCAATCTCGCTCCAAAATTTCTATGAACTCTGCCGCCGTGCGCTGATGGTGCTTGAACTCATCTTGCTGGATCGCGCATCCAACCCTATTGGCCTAGCGCCTCATTGCTTTTTTTCGGCTTTCGTAAGGCGAAGAGGCTCGTTCACGTCGAAGTGGAATCGGTCGGATATCCGTTTCGCATCCACCTTGCGACCTTTCAGAGTTGCAATCTTCCGTGCGACCTCGTCGTCAGGGGTCGGTGCTAAGACGCGATCTTGCACGGCTGTCTTTATCCGGGGCGCTGAGGAGAGGACTCTTTGTTCGCCCTTCCGCGAGTTGCTCCGTCCACCTGGCCTGCGTTTAGCCTTGGATCTTGTCCGTACGAAATCGTGAACCCCGCTCGCCGTCACCTGAAGCTGACACTTCTCCGCAAGGACTTGGGCGATGTCCCGGTACGTCCGGCCACGACGGCGGAGTTCCGTAATAAGCTCGTAGTAAGGTTGCAGGCGCGAGCGCGGCGGTTTATCCGGTAGCCCGTCGATGATTTCCTTCAACTTGGGGTCCATTGCCAGGGATCCACCCCTCCTTTACTGTATCGCGCGAGCCGCGAACAATCACTTGACGAACACTTGATAAATGCTTGATAGATACTTGACAAGTAGTTGACATGATGATGGCGTGGCGGGCTACGCAACTCTAAGCCGAAGGCTTAGGGATGGTGTCTTTCTTTAGACTTGGCGTTTTGTCCACTCGAAGAAGTTGATGAACCTGCTTCCGAAAGCCACTCTGGCCGGTACTGAAATGCCTTCAACCGCCGGGTCCGGTGCTCACCGTCCGAAGAACCGACCTGGGTCTGGACCCGACGAGCCATCGGGAAACCGCCGACGCGGCAGTGGGGGAACAGGCATTCCAAATCGCCGATGCCACTTTTCCCAAGCCTCCTGGGTGTATACCCCGGCTGGCGCCTGCGCAAGCACCTTCCGAAATTCG
>JASHOO010000559.1 GCA_030041035.1 Bryobacteraceae bacterium
GCTTCGGCGTAATTCTCGGTTTTTCGCAGCGCTTCGGCATAGTTCTCGAGAGGTTCGGCGAGCTTGGGGTGGTCAGCTCCCAGGGTCCGCTCCTTCAAAGGAAGTGCGCGCCGGTAGAGCGCCACGGCTTCCGGGAAACGCTTTCGGACGGCGTACAGCCCGGCGAGGTTGAGCAAAGGATCCGCCAGGCTTGGAGTTTGCGGGCCCAGCAAGCGCTCGTAGATGGCGATGGATTGCTGGAAAAACTCCTCGGCCTGACTGTGCTCGTGACGCGCGTGGCAAACCGTCCCCAGGTTGTTCAGATCTCCGGCGATCTTGATATTCGTGGAACCGAAATGTTGGGCATCCAAGCGATATGCCCGTTGAAACAAAGCCTCGGCTTCCGCGTACTTGTGCTGCGACATGTGGAGCGACGCGAGATTCGACAAGCCTATGGCGAGATCGGGATCGCCGGGCGCCGCCCAGATCTCGATGGCGCGCTCAAAGAGATGTTTGCTCTCACGGTATTTCCCCTGGGCGGCGGCGAGTTGCCCCAGGTTGTTGAGTGCCACAGCAACCCGAGGATGCGCCGGGCCCAAGGTTTTTTCGGAAATCTGCAGAGAACGGCGATAGAGTGGTTCGGCGTCGCCGTAACGCTCCTGAGTCTGGTAGAGCAGCGCCAGGGCGTTGAGGCTGTCGGCCACCGCGGGGTGGTCGGGTCCGAGCGCGTGCTCCTGAATGCTGAGGGCGTGTTCGTAGAACCTCCGTGCCGTGTCAAACTGGCCCTGGTCTTGATTCAGCTCACCGAGATTCGCCAGTACCAGAGCCACCCCGGCACTTTCCGGTCCCTGTTCCTTTTCGTGGAGCGCCAGGGCTTCCTGATAGAGCGGCTCCGCTTCGCTGTAGCGCCCGGTTACGCGATAGATACCGGCGAGGTTGTTCAGCGCGGCCGCCATATGGCTTAGGTCGTGGCCGGGCGTGGTGCGCCAGATCTGGATCCCACGAAGGTAAAGCTTTTCAGCCTCCGGGTAGCGGCCTTGCATCCGGCAGGCAGTGCCCAGGTTGGCGAGCGTGGCGGCGAGCCGGTCGTCCTGCGCCCCGAATTTCTCGGCCAGCACGAGTGCGGAGGAATACAGATGCTCCGCTTCGGCGTAGGCTCCCCGGTTGTAGGCTTGAGTCGCCCGGGCGTTAAGAGTGGTCCAGTCGTCGGAGGGTTGGGCCGAGAAGACCGGGGCCACCATGCAAAAGATGATAAACCATTGATACAGCTTGACTTGACGGGTCAGGGCTAGGTCCCTCGGGTGCATGTGAACCGGCTGCCGGAGCGGGCTAATCTACATCTACTGTCGATTAGCTCAATTGTCTTGGCAACAAAGGAGGGGCAACACGGACTCATTGGCCCGCCGGGGCTTCGGCGCGAAGGGCCATACGGACACGAATACGGGTGGCGCGGGCCTCGACTTCCTCGGCTTGCGCGTAATCCTCGGTCTTGCGCAGCGCCATGGCCCAGTCCTCAAGAGGTTCCGCCAGGGTCGGGTGATCGGCTCCGAGGACCCGCTCACGCAAGGGGATGGCACGGCGATAGAGGGAGATGGCTTCGGGGAAACGGTTTTCCGCAACGTACAGTGCGGCCAGATTCAGTAAAGGATCCGCGACACCGGGGTTTTCGGGCCCCTTCAGGCGCCCGTACACGGCGATGGACTGCTCGAAAAACTCCTCGGCCTGGCCGTATTGGCGGCGGGTGTGGTAAGCCGTTCCCAAATTGTTCAGATCTTGGGCGATTCTGAGGTGCGAAGAGCCAAGATTCGTGGTATCAATGAGATAAGCGCGCCGGTACAAGGCCTCGGCGGGCGCATACTTGTGCTCGGCGACGTACATCGATGCCAAATTCGACAGCCCCCGGGCCAAGTCAGGATGGTTGGGGCCGAGCGACTTCTCCCAGATGCCGATGGCGCGCTGGTAAAACGATTTTGCCTCCTGGAACCTGTGCTGGGCGGCGGCAAGCTGCCCCAGATTGTTTAGAGCGACAGCGACACGGGGATGCGCCGGGCCGAATGCTTTTTCGGTAATCTGCAACGACCGGCGGTACAGCGGCTCCGCGTCGGCGTAGCGCTCCTGCGCCTGGTAGAGTAAAGCTAAAGCGCTCAGGTTGCCCGCCAGTTGCGGATCGTCGGGGTTCAGCGCCTTTTCCTGGATGGCGAGGGCGCGCACCAGTAGAGGCTGTGCCTCATGCAGGCGGCCCTGGTCCTGATACAGGGCGCCCAGATTGCCCAACACCAGGGCCACGCCGGGATCGCCTGGACCGGGTTCCTTTTCGTGGATGGCCAGCGCTTCTTGATAGAGCGCTTCGGCCTCTGCATAATGGGCGTTAGCGCGGTAGATTCCGGCGAGGTTGTTCAATACCGCCGCCATTGCGTTGGGAGCGGGGCCGGGTGCCATCCGCCAGATGGCGATGGCGCGCAGGTAAAGATTCTCGGCTTCTCCATACCGGCCCAGGGCACGATAGGAGGTTCCGAGATTGGCGAGCGTCGATGCCAGCCGAACATCCCGCGGACCGAACTTCTCGGCGATAGCCAGCGCGGACGCATTGAGCTGCGCGGACTCGGTATACGCCCCGCGATTGTAGGCTTCGGTCGCCCGGGTGGCGAGAGTCGTCCAACCCTCAGAAGGCTGCGCGGTGAGCGATGGCACGCCCAGGGACAGCAGGAGGACCATCCCTTTGGCGATTCTGCACTTGGCGGCACGGCAGGCCATACGTTCTGGTGATCGGCAGATCCCTGACATTTCAGTAGCCTGGTACTAGTTAGATTGATCGAGTGAGATCGTCACGCGGCAGGTGTGTGCAGGTAAGTTAACCGTGAGTTCCTTACGGTAACGGAAGGGTGGGCCGAAAGGGTTCCAGCTTGGTGACCGAACGCAGGGCTGCTAATCTGAAGGGTAACCACGTCGGGAGCACACCAGGTGCAGCCTAGTCAGCTTTCCGCTGAGTCCGTTCGGACGCAGCTGAGGAAAATCCTATCCAGTCGCACCTTTTCGCGTTCCGAGCGTTTGGCGCGCTTCCTGACGTTCACCATCGAGCAGATGCTGGCCGGGCGCGGCGAGGAGCTCAAAGAGTTCGTCATCGGCGTCGAGGTATTCGACAAGGACGAAAAGTACGATCCGCGTATGGACCCCATAGTCCGGGTGGAGGCGCGGCGGCTGCGCGAGAAACTGCGCAGGTATTACGAGAGCGACGGCGCTGACGACCCGGTCCGGATCGAGTTCCCGACAGGAGGCTATGCACCGCTCGTTCAGACCAAGGAAGCGGGCACGGCGCCGGCCGGAGCGCGGCGAGCAATGGAAAACGCGATCGCGGTGCTGCCGTTCGCGAATCTTAGCGCTGAAGCGGAGAACGAATACTTCAGCGACGGCCTCACCGAGGAGTTGATCAACGCGCTCACCAATGTGGAAGGCCTGCGCGTGGTAGCGTGGAGCTCTTCGTCTCAACTGAAAGGCCGATCCCCGGATATCCGGCGCATCGGGGAAGAATTGCGTGTGCGCGCCGTGTTGGAAGGCAGCGTGCGGCGCACCGCAGATCGGCTGCGCATCACCGCGCAACTGGTGGATGCGGCCACGGGCCAGTATTTGTGGTCGGAGACCTACGAACGGCCGCTCAAGGACATTTTCGCCATCGAAGACGAGATCTCTTCTTCGATTGTGGGCGCGCTGCGCATCAAGCTGACCGGTCCGGCGGGGCGCTCTCTCGTCACGCGCTACACGGAGAATCTGCAAGCCTACCACCTGTACCTGAAAGGGCGCTTTTACTGGAACAAGCGCCAGGAGGAGGATCTCTACAAAGCACTGGGCTTCTTCGAGCAAGCGATCGAGATCGACCAGAACTATGCGCCGGCGTACGCGGGGATGGCGGACGCCTACATCATGCTGGGTGAGCACGGCGCGGCGCCGCCCGGGAGCATTGTGCAGAAGGCCCGGACAGCGGCTTGCCGCGCGCTGGAGATCGACGGGCGGCTGGCGGAGGCGCACGTCTCGCTCGGCGCCGTGTGCGGACTGTATGAATGGAACTGGGCGGAGGCGGAGCAACACTACCGCCGCGCATTGGAGCTGAACTCCAGCTATCCGACGGCGCACCATTGGTATGGCTACGACTATCTAGCTCCGCTGGGCCGGATTGCGGACGCCCTTGCGGAGCTGGAACGCGCCCATCAGCTGGATCCGCTCTCGCTGATCATCATCACCTCGGTGGGAACGGTTTACGATTTCGCCCGCCAGCACGAACGTGCCCGCGAATATTATGACAAGGTGCTCGAAATGGAGCCGCGCTTCGTGCGCGCGCATTTGAGCGCCGGCCGTTCGTTCCTCTACCAGCACCGCTGCACCGAAGCCATCTCCATGTATGAGAAGGCGCGCGAGCTGATGCCCAGTTCACCGCTGCCGCTGGCTCTGCTGGCGCACGCCTATAACGTGTTGGGCGCGCGGGCGGAGGCCGATCGTCTGCGCCTGGCGCTTGAACGGTGCCGCCGCACCTGCTACGTACCCTCGTATCTGCTGGCGCGCGCACACCTCGCCTTCGATCATGACCAGGTGTTCGCATTCCTGGAAAAAGCCATGCAAGAGCGCGACCCGCGCCTGCCGCACATGGGGGTATCGCCGATTTGGGATGGCGTGCGGGACGATCCGCGTTTTCGGGCGCTGCTCGAACGGATGGGCCTGCCCGTGCCGGACTGAGCCGCGTCTCAAACTCCGCTATCCTCCGCCCTGTAGAATGTTTTCATGAAATTTACAACCTGGCTTCTTCTGGTGCCGGCTGCCCTGGCGCAGCCGCAGTTCGATCTGCTGCTCAAAGGCGGCCACGTGATCGACGCCAAGAATCACATCAGCGAAGTGCGCGACGTGGCCATTCACGACGGGCGCGTGGCAGAGGTGGCGAGCAACATCGACCCGGCCGCGGCACTGAAGACGGTTGATGTTTCCGGGCTGTACGTGACGCCGGGCCTCGTCGATATTCACGTCCACGTCTACGCGGGCACCGGCCGGCGCAACGCCTACGATGGCGACAACAGCGTCTATCCGGATGGATTCACATTTCGCGTAGGTGTCACCACGGTGGCCGACGCAGGTTGCGCCGGCTGGCGAAATTTCCCCGATTTCAAGGATAAGGTGATCGACCGCTCGAAAACGCGCGTCCTGGCATTTATCAATATCGTCGGCAGCGGCATGGGCGGGGGAAAGATCGAGCAGAACCTCGAGGACATGGACGCCCAGGCGACCGCCGAGCAAGCCAAGCATTACCCGGGGCTCATCATCGGCATCAAGACGGCGCACTATGCGGGTCCGGAATGGACGCCCGTGGAGCGCGCCGTCGAGGCGGGCACGATCGCCAACATTCCGGTGATGGTCGATTTCGGCGAGTTCCGGCCTGAGCGCCCTTACCAGGAGCTGGTGACGCAGAAGCTGCGGCCCGGCGACATCTCGACCCACATGTATCTGGGCGCGGTGCCCATGCTGGATGACCAGGGCAAAGTGTTGCCGTACCTGTTCGAAGCCCGCAAGCGCGGCGTGATTTTCGATGTCGGCCATGGCGGCGGCAGCTTCCTGTTCCGGCAGGCCGTTCCCGCCGTGCACCAGGGCTGGACACCGGATTCCATCTCGACCGACCTGCACATCACCAGCATGAACGCGGGCATGAAAGACATGCTGAACGTAATGTCGAAATTCCTGAACATCGGGATGTCGCTCGATGACGTCGTGGCGCGCTCCACCTGGAATCCCGCGCGGGAAATCAAACACGAGGAGCTCGGCAACCTTTCCGTGGGCGCCCCGGCAGACGTGGCAGTGCTGCGCCTCGAGCATGGCGAGTTCGGATTCGTCGATGTCAACGGAGCGCGCATGCGCGGCAACCAGAAGCTCGAATGCGAATTGACCGTGCGCGACGGACGGGTGGTCTATGATCTCAACGGCATCACGCGCGAGGATTGGGACAAGCTCGGCCCCCACTATGCCGCCCAGGGCGATCCCAAATGGGATGCCACTATCGTAGGCACCGTGCGGGCGCGGAAATAGGTTGCGGTAAGTTGCGGTAAGTTGCTAGCGCCGCTTCCGGGCCGTGATAAACTGCGGCATGGCGCCACTCCGCGTCGGAATTCTGGGCGATTTCAATCCCGAGTATCACTCGCACCTCGCGACCAACGCATCGCTCCAACACGCCGCGCAAGCGTTGGGACGGCAAGTCGAATCCGAATGGATCCCGACGCCGTCGCTGCTGGAGCCGGGTGCGGCGCAAATGCTCGAAGGCTTTGACGCGCTCT
>JASHOO010000068.1 GCA_030041035.1 Bryobacteraceae bacterium
TAATAAATACCCCAGCCGGCCCGCACGACGGTATGACCTTGAGCAAAGGGACGTAAGGCCAAGCCGAAGCGCGGCGCAAGATTGGCGTAAGTGCGCTGCCAGACCGCCTGCTGGCCGGAAAAAATATAAGAGGGATTGGAGTCATTGCCAAAGGGGTCAAAAATAGAGTTCAACTCGGGCGGCGGCGCAAACTCCCAGCGCAAGCCGAACGACGCAGTGAGACGCGGAAGAATCCGCCAGGTGTCCTGGACAAAAAGGGAATCCTCTTTGAGGACGGCGTGGCTGTTTTGCGGTCCGGCGCCGGCCATCCAGAGATCGGTATCGTTCTCGGCATCGCCGAGGCTGTCGGCGATGATGCCGAGGCTGTTGTTGGTGGCGCGCTTAGCGGGGTTGATCTGAAGGTAGTCCGCTCCCAGGCGGATTTGGTGGCCGCCACGACTCCATGCCAGCATGGGCGCGGCTTGCCACTGAGTCTGCTGCTGGCGCGCTTCCTGGCCGGAAACGACCTGGCCCACGCCGGCGATGGAGAATCGCAGCAGATAATCGCAGGCATCGGCAACCCGCAAGAGGGCATAGACCACAGTTTGCAGATTACAAGGCGAGGAACCGGGGGTGCTCCAGGATGAACTGAGGGTGGCCTGTGAAGCGTTCATGCGGAGGTCGAAAACCAGATCGGATCTGAGGCGTATGTCGGTGCCGAGGGTCAGGCCGCGAGACTGGATGGCGATCCGATCGACTTGAGCGATGCCGAAGTCGCTCCACGAAGGGGTCTGATTGTATCTGGCGAACAGGGTGATGCGCGAGGTCAGGGCATGATCGATGCGGATGTCGGCGGCATTGAAGCTTGCGGGCCGGCTGGTCTGGCCGGTCCACTCGGCGAGGCCGGAACCCAATGACTGTCCGTTGGGAAGGGGAAACAGATCGAGCAGGGGACGCATGGAAGCGGGGGCATCCGGTCTGGCGGCGGCGTCGGGCACGGCAGAGCGCCAGTCAAACGGAGCCAGCAGGCGCATGCCCTCAAAAGAGACAAAGAAGAACGTCCGGTCGCGCCAGACGGGTCCTCCCAGGGATGCGCCGAAATCATGCATACGCGCGGGTGCCCTGGCGTCGCCCTGGCTGTTGGCGAACCAGTCGTTGGCGTCGAGCACATCGTTGCGCAGGGAATCGAAGGCGGAGCCGTGGAACTCGTCGGAGCCGGAACGGCTGGTGAGGACGACCTGGGCGCCGGGCAAACGGCCGAAATCGGGCGCGGTAGTGGAGGTTTCCACGCGGAGCTCGCTGACGGCCTCGAGGGGGAGCAGGCCGTGCAAACTGCCCAGGGCGGTCATGGCGGGGAGAGTTCCCCCGGTGGTCTGTGCGGGCAGGCCACCGGCACTGACTCCGGTGTTCGCACTAACACCGTCGACAGTGAAGTTGTTGGCGTTGGGCCGCTGGCCGTCCGCCGTAAATTGGCCCGGCTCACCGCGTGTGGCGGGCGTGATGATGGTGCCGGGGGTGAACTCCAGTAAGCTTGTGAGCGTGTTCCCGTCGGACGGAATGTGGGCGATCTGCTCGGATGTAATCAGGGTGCCGACCGCGGTATCTCCGCTGAGGGGCACGGACGGAGAATCTTCAACCGTGATGGATTCCTGCATGCTGCCGAGCGGCAGGTTGAAATCCACGCGCGCGGGTTGCAAGGTATCGACGCGCACTCCCAGACGGATGAGCGTGCGGAATCCGGGGTGCCGGACAGTGATTTTATAGAAGCCCGATTCGAGAGAAACCAGGCTGTAGCTGCCGTCGGACCGCGATGTGGTGAGCCAGTGAAAACCGGTATCCTGGTTTACCACGGTCACAAGGGCGCCGGGGATGCCGGCATCGGTGGGATCGCGGATGATGCCGGCCAAGCGTGTTTGCGACTGAGAGCGCGCCAGCCCGGCGCAGAACAGGCCGCCGAGAATGAGAGGCACCATCAGTCGCCGCAACATCCCTGTTTACCTCATCGCCCTGCGCTCAGGTGTTGATAGTTCTCCACTCGTTTTCGCAACTGGGCGAGGGCGGCGGCCACCTGTGCGGGCAGTTGCGGGGACTGAAACTGATCCGGGGCGGCACCGAGGAGAGAGACCAGCATGGCCTCCGACTGGCACGCTTCGCCGAATACCCGCTCTGTTTCGTCTTGCCATTCGGGAGACGACTTAACGGGCGGGCCGTCATCGAGAGTGATGCCGATCGCGGAACGGATGCGGTCCTCGACGCCGGCGACATTGTCGAGAAGGGCCTGGGCGTGGTCGAGGCGGATCTGTTCAAGAAGCTGCCGCTCCCTGCCGGTCATTTGCAGTTCGACATCCGGAGGGAAGCGCTGGGCCAGGCGCCGCAAAGCGTGAGCGCGGGACATGTACGCGTCGGTCAAATCGAAGATGTGATCGGCGAATTGCTCGAATGCGGCGCGACCGCCCAGGCGGTTCTCCATGGCGGTTTGCAGGGGGCCGGTTCCGGGACTGACAGAGATGCGGCTCTGGCTGAGGTCGTCGAGGGTGGGGATGGCGCCGGCTGGCTCCGAGGAAAGGCGCAAGCTGACACGAGGCAGCGCGCCGACCTCCTGGCGAATCTCCTGCTGGCGCTCGGGGGTGAGGCCGGTACCGGTCACCAGGATTTCAGCGCCGGAGCGGTTGACGTCGACGGGATCGCCGAGATCGGCGCCCAGCCGGTGCAGAGCCGCGAGCACGGCAAGCTCGTCGCCGGGAGTGGCTGCGGGCACGAAGACCTGGCTTGGCCGGTAAGACCCTACAGGGTGCGGCGGGCCAACGGGGGCGGCAGGCTCCTCACTGGCGGCAACCTGGGAAGGCGCGGGCAGGCCGGGCAATTCGCTGATCTCGACCAGCTCATGATCGCGAAACTGGAGAGTGCCCGCTACGGCATGCAGGTCCGGGACGCTGAGTCTCAAGGTCGCTTCGAGGAGATCTCCGGATGCGGTAGTGGTGCGCAACTGGTAGTGATCGGGCTCCACGATCACTTCGTCCTGCTTGTCGGAGAGCTGGTCGCGCCACCGGGCATAGGATTTCGCGCTCAGAGGATCATCCCAACTGTAGTGCGCCGCGAGGAAGAGCGACTCGATTGATGCCACGGCGTCGCCGCGCTCCTGTGTTTTCGCCGGGACGGCGCGGGATCCGAGCACTCGGGTCAAACTGCGGGTGCGTGTGCGAATCTGAATGCGGCGCACGGGGCGGGGCTGAGATTCAGCGGCCGCGATGGCCTTGCGCAGCAGTTCGGCTGCCTGCACCGACGGGGCCTGACGAAACTGCTCGATCACCACGGCGATCAAGACAATAGTCGCGACCGCGGGCACCCATCGCCGGGGACGACTCCAGAGGACGGCGAGCGGCTTCAGAAGGCGGCTCATCGAACGCCAGCGCCGTTGTGAGTCGTCGATCCTGGCCAAACGCGGGTAGATATCGAACCACGGCGCGGGCGGGGAAGGGAGGCAGGAATCGAGGACCTTGCGGTAGCGCACGCATTGGCCGATGGTCCGTTCGATCTCCTCGAGTTCATTGCGGCACTGCCAGCAGGCTTTGAGGTGGCTGCGAATATCGTCGCTCTCACGTGCCGCCAATTCGCCATCGGCAAAAAGCAGTAGTTGCTCGCCGGCCGGGTGCCGCGTTCCCAGGCTACTCATGGGCCGCCTTTCTCAGCCTCACGATGGCGCGGCGGAGGAACTCGCCGACGGCGGAGGCGCTGATTCCCAGGACAGAAGCGATTTCGGGATAGCGCAACCCCTCCAGGCGCAGGTGCAAACAACGCCGCTGCTGCTCGGAGAGATTCTCCATAGCGCGGTGAAAGCGCAGCATTCGCTCACGCTCCAGGAGGGTCTGCTCCGGGTTCAGATCGGGGTCGGCGATGCGGGCTTCGATGTCCGGATCGAAGGGCGCTTGCGTGCTTTGCTGCACCCGGACTTTCAAAGCGAGGTTATGGGCCACGCGCACTACCCAGGCGCGGCGGTTTTGGATGGGCTCGGCGCGCTGGAGCGCCGCGTAGAGCCGAAGAAACACTTCCTGCGTGGCCTCCTGCGCCTGCGGCGGATGGAGTCCCAGACTCAGCACGTAGCGAAGCACGCCGTCACGCATCTCTTCGAACAGTTGTGCCACCTCATGCTGCAAGCCGACACGGCCCTGTTCCACAGGGAGTACACCGGTTAGGTTTTCGAGCAGCGAATTGGGGAACACGTTGTCTATCTGATGACCCGTACCGACCCCATTTCGCCTACACGCCCTACAAAAAAATTATTGGCCGCGACTGTAGGGGGCGGGCGGGACGCGGGGTCTTGTAGTTAAGACGCCATGAAGTCAGCGTTAGTCAGCGTTACGGTTGTTACACACAACAGCGGCCCGTTTATCGGACGCTGCCTGGACGCGGTCTTTCGGCAGGAGTACGAAACTCTCGAAGTCATTGTAATCGATAATGCGTCGGAAGACGAGTCCCGAAGGATACTGGCCGGTTACAAAGACCGCATCCGGCTGATCGAAAATGACCGGAATACCGGATTCGCGGCGGCGCAGAACCAGGCGATCGCCTTCAGCTGCGGCCAGTGGGTTCTCACGTTGAATCCGGACGTACTGCTGCAACCGGGCTTTATTGCGCGGCTGGTGGAAGCGGGCGGCTTGGGGGCGCGAGTCGGCTCGGTGTGCGGGAAGCTTCTTCGCATGCGGCGTGACCTGACGATTCCGCGGGCTGCGCGAATCGATTCCACGGGCATTTATTTCACTCCGGGCATGCGGCATTTCGATCGCGGATGGAACGAACCGGATGATGGACGTTTCGGACACACCGAGTACGTTTTTGGAGCCTGCGCCGCGGCGGCGCTTTACCGGCGTGAAATGATTGAGAACCTTTCTTTGGACGATGGGTTTTTTGATCCAGACTTTTTCGCGTATCGTGAAGACGCAGACGTGGCCTGGCGTGGGCAATTACTCGGGTGGCGGTGCATTTATGCGCCGGGCGCGGTGGCGCATCATGTGCGGCGAATGGTGAACGGTTCACGGCTGAGGGCCCCCGCGGCTATCAAAATGCATTCGGTCAAGAACCGGTTCCTGATGCGCGTCAAGAACACGACGAGTGATCTGTACCGCCGATGCTGGCTTCGCGCTACGGCGCGCGACGTGCTGGTGATCGGGGGCTGCCTGTTCTACGAACCCAGTTCGCTGCCGGCATTCTGGCGCCTCGCGCAGTGTTGGCCGCGCGCCCTGGCGAAACGCCACCGCATCATGGAGCGCCGAACGGCTTCGGACGAATACCTGGCCACCTGGTTTCGGGTGAGAAGCCGACCGCTTGAACCGTGGATCACGCAAGCGGCGGAACAGAACGGTGCGGTTGCCGACGGCGTTGCCGGGTCTTTGGCCATCGAGCAGCACTGAGAACGCATTCGATTCCAGAAGGCTCAAACACTGATCGGGCTCGCACTTCGCGCGGAGACGGGAGCCGGCTCTCCATGCTAGATTAAGCGCAGAGTCCTATGCGCAAGCTGCTGCCGCTCCTTTTTCTCCTTCCTGCGTTTGCCGGCGATGCGCAATTCAACGGGCGTTGGGACATCACCGTTCCGCAGGAAACGCGGGCGCGCGCGTGGTGGCTTGAGGTTACGGGAGCGGGGACGCCAGCGCTACAAGGGAAATTCGTCGGTTTCCCGGGCGGCGACATGAACGACATCCCGCACCTTGCCATTGAGGGTGGCGAACTACGCTTCACTTTCGATTACAAGGACTCTCGCAGCGGCCAGCCGATGCACCGGGATTACAGCGCCCGACTGAGTCCCGACGGCAAGCTGGAGGGCGTGATGCGAGCGTCTTCCGGAGAGGAACTCAAGTGGACCGGGGTCCGCGCGCCGGAGATCACGGATAAAGATGATGGCTCGTGGCGCGACGGGACACCGGTCGAATTGTTTAACCACAAGGATCTGGCGGGATGGCGCGGCATGATTCCGAATCTGCCGCTGGGCTGGACCGTAAAGGATGGCGCGATGGCCAACGTTGCTCACGCCAACAATCTGGTATCCGATGACTCATTCTGGAATTTCAAGCTGCACGTGGAATTTCGGGTTGGGGAGCACAGCAACAGTGGAATCGGCCTGCGGGGGCGCTATGAGGTGCAGATTCTCGAGGACTACGGTAAGCCGCCGAACCAGCACAGCGACGGCGCCCTTTACAGCCGCATCGCTCCGGCGGTGAACGCGAGCAAGCCGGCGGGTGAATGGCAGGCTTACGACATCCGGCTGGTGGGGCGCACGGTTACGGTGGTGCTAAACGACCAGAAAGTGATTGACAAGCAGGAGATTGAGGGCTTGACGGCCATCGCCAGCAACGCGGACGAAGGCAAGCCCGGCCCGATCCTGCTGCAAGGTGACCACGGACCGGTGGAGTTCCGCAACATCGTGCTGATTCCGCTGGTCCGATAGCACGGCAATCCCATGAACTCCGATCCGGCTATTGGCGGTGTGTACGTTGCTGCCGTCACGCCTCATCGCGACAAGAGCTACGAGGCTGACGTGGGTGCTGCGCTGGACCTGGTGGATTTTCTCGCCGCCGCGGGAGTCGACGGCATCGCTCTGCTGGGGTCCACGGGCGAATTTCTGCACCTGGCATTTGACGACCGCATCCGGCTAGTGCAGTTGGCGGTGAAACGCAGCCGCATACCGCTGCTGGTCGGGGTGGGCCACTCGACGTCGGATGGCGCGGTGGAACTGGGCCGCGAGACGGCGTCGGCGGGGGCGGCGGGCTTGCTGCTCATGCCTCCTTACTTTTTCCGCTACGGGCAGGAAGACATTCGCGAGTTCTACCTGCATTTCGTGACGGCCATCGCGGGAGCGGCGCCTGTCTTCCTTTACAACATTCCTGCGTTCACCAATGAAATTGCGATCGACACGGCGGCTGGTCTGCTCAGCACGGGTCTATTCGCCGGCATCAAAGACTCCAGCGGGGAATACGGCTACTTCGAACGGCTGCGTGCAGTTTCTCAAAAAACGCCTTTCACGTTACTGATCGGCAACGATCGCATCTACTCCCGCGCGCGGAGAATGGGGGCGCATGGCATTGTTTCCGGCGTGGCCTGCGCCGTGCCGGAGCTGCTGGTGGCCCTCGAAGATGCGATCGGGAAAAATCAGACAGCCAAAATCGATCAACTGGATGGCCGGCTCCAGGAGTTCGTTGACTGGCACGACCGGTTTCCGACCCCGGTGGCCATCCAGGCAGCAGTGTACGAACGCGGGCTGAAGACGGGTCCGCGAGCCGTGCCGCTTGGGCTCGCAGCACAAAAGCTGCTCGACGAATTTCGCGAGTGGTTCCGGGCCTGGTTACCGTTAGTGCAGCGGGAGGCGAGCGGGGAAGTACTAGAATAGGCGTTTGCCCCCCGAAGAATTTCGCAAATTTGCACACCAGGCGGTTGACTGGATGGCTGATTACCTGGCCAACGCAGGCAGCTACCCTGTGCTGCCGCGCATGAAGCCGGGCGACTTGATAGAGGCGCTGCCGCGCTGCGGGCCGGAACATGGCGAGCCGATGTCCGCGATTCTCGAGGATTTTCGCAAACAAATCGTTCCCGCCGCGACGCACTGGAACCATCCGGGTTTCATGGCGTACTTTGCGATCTCGGCTTCAGGGCCAGGGATACTGGGGGAAATGCTGACCGCAGCTCTCAACATGAACGGCATGCTGTGGAAGACATCGCCGGCCGTAGTGGAGCTGGAACAGGTGGCGCTCGACTGGCTGCGGAGTTGGATCGGATTGCCCGAGGGTTTGTTCGGCATCATATTCGATACGGCCTCCACCAGCAGCATGCACGCGATCGCGGCTGCACGCGAGATGATTGCGCCCGAAGTACGAACGGAAGGCGGAGGGTCGGGTCTGGTGATTTACACGTCCGAACAATCGCATTCCTCGATCGAGAAAGGCGCGATTGCCATCGGCATCGGGCAAAAAAACGTGCGCAAGATTCCGGTGGATGTCGAGTACCGGATGCGTCCGGACGCGCTCGCCGCGGCTATCGAGCGGGATCGTGCCGCCGGTCTGCGCCCGTTTTGCATCGTGGCAACGGTCGGCACCACTTCGACGACCAGCATCGACCCAGTTGAACAGATCGTTCCCATCGCGGAGCGGTATGGCCTGTGGCTGCACGTGGACGCGGCATACGCGGGCATTGCGGCGGTGGCGCCGGAGTTGCGACATATTCTGCGCGGCTGCGAACACGCGGACTCATTTGTGACCAATCCCCACAAATGGCTGTTCACGCCGGTGGACATCAGTGTCCTTTACACACGCCGGGCGGACCTTTTGCGGCGGGCCTTTTCGCTGGTGCCCGAGTATCTGCGCACGGCCGAAGATCCACGCGCCACGAATTTCATGGATTACGGCGTACCGCTCGGACATCGATTCCGGGCTTTGAAACTATGGTTTGTTTTGCGTTACTACGGCCGTGAAGGTCTTGCCCAGATCATTCGCAGTCAGATCGGCTGGGCACAGGAGCTGGCCGGCCAGATCGATGCTCACCCTGACTTCGAGCGCACGGCACCCACGCCTTTCTCAACCGTGTGTTTTCGCTACAGGGGCACGGACGAGGAGAACCGGCAGATTCTGGAGCGCGTAAACGCGTCAGGCGAAATCTTTCTCTCGCACACCGTGCTGCGTGGGCGGTACTCGCTGCGTCTCGCCATCGGCAACATGCAGACCACGCGCGACCACGTGCAACGAGCCTGGGAGCTGGTGCAGGCAGCGTTCCGCGAACCCGTCGCGGCGCGCTCAAGTGTGCTGGAATAGAAGATAAGCTGATTTCAAGAGGTTCACGTGCGTCGGTTGAACTTGCCGAGTAAGTTGTGGTTTGCGCTGGCCGTCTGTGCGCTGTGGGTTGGCTGCCGTTCTCAGTCTGCTCCGCCGCCTCAAATGCCGGCTGTTCCAGTCACGGCCGCAACCGCTACGCAACGGAACTTACCTGTTCAGTTGCGGGCCATCGGCAACGTCGAATCCTTTTCCTCCATTCCGGTGAAGTCGCAGGTTAACGGTGAGCTGGTCAGCATCCATTTCACCGAGGGCCAGGAAGTCAAAAAGGGCGAACTTCTTTTCGCGATTGACCGGCGGCCGTACGATCAGGCTCTGCGACAGGCGGAAGCCAACCTGAACCGTGACATCGCGCAGGAGAAACAGGCGGAGGCGAATCTGGCGCGGGATTTAGCACAGGCGCAGAATGCCCGGGCGCAAGCCGCGCGTTACGCGAAACTGGCTGAAGATCGAGTGGTCTCCAAAGAGCAGAACGATCAGATGAGGACCGCCGCCAGCGCCGCCGACGAGTCCGCTCGCGCGGACCAGGCCGCCATTGAGAGCGCTCGCGCCGGGGTTCTGGCGGATAGCGCGGCGGTAGAAACGGCCAAGCTGAATCTGGAGTATTGCGAAATCCGATCGCCCATCAACGGCCGCACAGGGAGCCTGCAAGTGAAGGTGGGCACCCTGATTAAGGCGCAGGCGGATACGGCCATGGTCACGGTCAACCAGATCGCGCCCACGTATGTCACATTCTCAGTTCCGGAGGATCAGCTCCCGGAAGTACGGAAGTCGATGGCGCGGGGGCCGCTGGAGGTCGAGGCATACGTTCCCAACGATGCCGGCGATGCAATTCATGGGAGGCTCAGCTTCATCGACAATACGGTGGACACCACGACCGGCGCGATCAAGCTGAAAGCGGAGTTTGCCAACCAGGCACGCAAGCTGTGGCCCGGGCAGTTCGTCAACGTGGTGCTGACGGTGGGGGAGGATGCGAAAGCGACCGTAGTTCCTTCCGAAGCCATTCAGACGGGCCAGCAAGGGCAGTATGCATTCGTGGTGAAGCCGGATCACACGGTCGAGAACCGGATAGTAACCGTGGGCCGGACGTTCGGGCGTGAAATCGAGGTTACAAAGGGAATTACACCGGGCGAGACGGTGGTCACGGATGGACAGCTCCGACTGATTCCAGGTTTCAAAGTGGAGATCGTCAACAGCGCTCCCGCAGCCGGCGGCGCTGGGGGTGCATCCCAGTGAGCATTTCGGAACTATTCATCCGCCGGCCGATCACGACCACGCTGGCAACTGCGGCGATTCTGCTGTTCGGCATCGTGGCTTACCGCACGTTGCCGGTGAGTGACCTGCCAAATATCGATTACCCCACCATTCAGGTGACGGCCACGTTGCCGGGCGCCAATCCGGAGACGATGGCCTCGTCGGTGGCGCTTCCCCTCGAGCGCCAATTCTCCACCATCGCCGGCATTGACTCGATGAGCTCCACTAACGGGCTCGGCTATTCCAACATCACGGTGCAGTTTGCGCTCAGCCGCAACATCGATGCCGCCGCGCAGGATATCCAGGCCGCCATCTCGCAAGCCGAGCAGCAACTGCCGCCGAACATGCCGTCTCCGCCTTCGTACCAGAAGGTGAATCCGGCCGACCAGCCCATCATGTACGTGGCAGTCAGCTCGCCCACGCTGCCACTTTCGCAGGTGTATGAGTATGCCGATACCATGATGGCGCAGCGCATCTCCATGGTCAGCGGCGTCGCGCAGGTGCAGGTTTACGGATCAAAATACGCGGTACGAGTGCAGCTCGACCCGGATGCGCTAGCGTCGCGCGGGATTGGCGTGGACGAAGTGCAAGCCGCCATCCAACGGGCCAACGTGAACCTTCCCACGGGCACACTCTACGGGCATAAGCAGGCATTCACGGTTCAGTCGAATGGCCAGCTCTTCAATGCCAAGGCGTTTCGGCCCGTAATCGTCGCTTACCGTAACGGAAATCCGGTGCGGCTCGGAGAATTGAGCAACGTCATCGATGGCGTTGAGAACGACAAGAACATCAGTTGGTTTATGGACACCCAGGCTATTGTTCTGGGGATCCAGCGCCAGCCGGGAACGAACACCATTGAAGTCGTGGATGGCATCCGGAAACTGCTGCCACAGTTCCGATCGCAGATTCCCGCCTCGGTGAAGTTGAATATTCTTTACGACCGCTCCATATCGATCCGCGAATCGATTGCCGACGTAAAGTTCACGCTTTTGCTCACCGTTTGTCTTGTGGTGATGGTGATCTTTCTGTTCTTGCGCAATATCTCCGCCACGGCGATCCCCAGTTTTGCCGTGCCGCTCGCGATTATCGGTACCTTTGCGGCGATGTATCTGCTCGGCTACACGGTGGACAATCTCTCGTTGATGGCGCTTACGCTTTCCGTCGGTTTCGTCGTGGATGATGCCATCGTCATGCTCGAAAACATCGTTCGCCACATGGAAATGGGAGAAGGGCGCATGGAGGCGGCGCTGCGCGGTTCGCGCGAGATAGGCTTCACCATTGTTTCCATGACGCTGTCGCTGGTAGCCGTGTTTATCCCGGTGCTGTTTCTGGGCGGGATTGTCGGCCGCCTGATGCACGAGTTTGCGGTTACCATCAGCGTGGCCATTCTGATTTCGGGATTTGTCTCGCTCAGCCTGACTCCCATGCTGTGCAGCCGTTTCCTGAGACCGCCCGACAATTCGAGGCACGGCGTGCTGTACCTGGCTTTCGAGCGTTTCTTCAATGGAATGGCGCACTCCTACGACCGCACGCTCAAGGTTGTGCTGCGACACCGCCTGGCCACGGTGAACGTGTCCTTCATTCTTCTGATCGCGACCATTTACCTTTACGTCGTGCTGCCCAAAGGCTTCATTCCCAGCTACGACGCCGGATTTCTGGTCGGCTTTACCTTGGCCGCGCAGGATATTTCATTTGATTCGATGAAGGAGCACCAGCACGAGATCAACGAGATCCTGCTAAAAGAGCCGGACATCGACACCATGATGTCGTTTACCGGCGCCGGCTTCGGGCAGGCCGGCAACACCGGCATCTTTTTTATTGCGCTAAAGCCTCGATCGGAACGCAACGAGTCGGTGGATCAATTTATTGCTCGCATGCGCGGCAAGCTCTTCAGCGTTCCGGGCATCTTGGCCTTCATGCAGAACCCGCCGCCCATCCAGATCGGCGGGCAACTCACTCGCGCCCCGTATCAGCTAACGCTGCAAGGCGCGGAGACGAAGGAGATTTACAGTTGGGCGCCGCGCGTGGAAGCGAGCATGCGCGCTTTGCCCGGTCTGCTCGATGTGAACAGCGACCTGCAATTGGCAAGCCCGCAGGTATTGGTCGAGGTCGATCGCGACAAAGCCTTAGCTCTGGGGGTTTCGCCGCAACAAGTGGAGGATGCGCTTTACACGGCGTACGGGAGCCGGCAAGTCTCACTTATATACACGCCGTCGAACGAGTATCGCGTGATTATGGAAGTGGAGCCGCAGTATCAGCGGACGCCGGAGGCGCTGACCAAGCTCTACATCCGCTCATCGGGGGGGCAATTGGTCCCGCTCGATACGGTGGCCAGGCTGGATCGCACGGTGGGCCCGCTGACCATCAACCACTGGGGACAGCTTCCTGCGGTTACCGTCTCGTTCAATCTTGCACCCGGGGTTTCGCTCGGGGACGGCGCCAACGAAGTGGAGGACATGCTGCGCAAGATGCGCCTGCCCGCCAGCATCACGACGAACTTCCACGGCACGGTCGAAGCCTTCGAAGACTCGTTCCGCGGATTGACCATCCTGCTCGTAGTTGCGGTGCTGGTGATTTACATTGTGTTGGGTATCCTCTATGAAAGCCTGATTCATCCCCTGACGATTCTTTCGGGTCTGCCGTCGGCTATGTTCGGCGCTTTGCTCACGTTGTGGTTATTCCACCTGGAGATCAACCTTTATTCGTTTGTCGGACTCATTATGCTGTTCGGCATCGTCAAGAAGAATGCCATCATGATGATCGACTTCGCGCTCGAGGCACAGCGCAAGGAGGGCAAGAACCCGCTCGACGCCATTTACGAAGGCTGCCTGTTGCGCTTTCGTCCCATCATGATGACAACCCTGGCTGCGCTGTTCGGGACTTTGCCGATTGCCCTGGGGGCAGGCGCCGGCGCCGAGTCGCGCCGTCCGCTGGGTCTAGCGGTGGTAGGTGGGCTGGTGGTTTCGCAATTGCTGACGCTTTACATCACGCCCGTAATTTATCTGT
>JASHOO010000560.1 GCA_030041035.1 Bryobacteraceae bacterium
TGGCGTTGACCACTTCCTGAAGGTCGTCGATATCGTACAGGAAGATGTTGTCGATCTCGTTGACCGATGGTTCAATGTTCCGAGGCACCGCGATATCGATGAGGAACATCGGCTTGTTGCGGCGGGCCGCGATGACTCGCTGCATCTCGTCCCTGGTGAGAACAAAGTGCGGAGCGCCGCTGGAGGTGATGACGATATCGACCTCGGGCAGCATGGCCGGGAAGCGCGTGTACTCAACGGGCGTACCCTGAAAAACTGCCGCCAGTTCCTGGGCGCGCTCGTAAGTCCGGTTGGTGACGAAGATGTGCGACGCCCCCGAACGCCGCAGATGGCGCGCCGCCAGTTCGGACATTTTGCCGCTGCCGACGATCATCACTGTACGCCCGGTGAGTGTGCCGAAGATCTTGCGCGCCAGCTCCACCGCCGCGTAGCTCACCGAGACCGCCATCTGTCCGATGCCCGTCTCCGATCGCACGCGCTTAGCTACGTTGAACGCCCGCGCGACAACGCTTTCCAGAAGGCCCGTCAGGCAATCGTTGGCCTTGGCATGCGCGTAGGCCTGCTTCAGCTGGCCCAGAATTTGCGGCTCGCCCACCACCATGGAATCCAGGCTTGACGCGACGCGAAACACGTGATGAATGGCGTCGCGGCCTTCATGCTGATAAAGGCTGGGGCCGAGCGTTTCGGGCGAAACTTCGCGCGATTCCTGAAGAAAGGAACACACCGTCGCCATTGGATCGATGGCATCGTCGGCGGCGACAACAATCTCCACGCGGTTGCACGTAGAAAGAACCAGCGCTTCCATAATGCCCTGGCGCGAAACCAGATCGTGGAGCGCTGCGGGCAACGTGTTTTCCGCGAACGCCAGCCGCTCCCGCACCTCTACGGGCGCGGTTTTGTGGCTGACCCCGGCGACCAGCAGTTTCATCGCAACCAGAGGCTCTGCAAGTGTGCGTGCGCCGCCCAGGTCAAGGCCGAGCAGCCCAGCGCAGTGATCGCCATCACCGCCGCCTTGCGTCCGCGCCAGCCCGCGGAAACGCGCAGAAATACCATGGCCAGATAGATTCCCCACGTGAAAAGCGAAATGGCAATCTTGGGATCGGTGACCCAGCGCGTCCCAAACTCCACGAAAGCCCAGATGCTGCCCACGATGACGGCGACGGTGATAAACACAAATCCCCAGCTCATGAACTTCGTGATCAAGTCGTCGAGCGTCCCGAGCGGCGGCAAGCGGTAGTAGAAGCCCCGCGGCTTTTTTCGCTTCAATTCCCGTTCCTGCACCAGGTACAACACGGCCGCAACGGCAGTAAATAGCAGCGCCGCATACCCCACCAGCACCAGCACCACGTGCGCCATCAACCACGCATCCCGTACCGTCTTGTTGGTCCACGACGCTTCCACCGGCCGGCCCAGCGACGCCACCAGCGTCATGATGAACACCAGCGGAAAAATAAACACGCCCAGGCTCTCCAGGCGGTACCGCCAGTAAACAAACAGAAACAGTGCCGCAATCAGAAACGCGCACAGCGACATGGACTCGTAGAAGCCGCTGGCGGGAAATTGCCCGAGCGCCGTGCCCTCCTCCACGATCGACACCAGATGAAACACCGCGGCCAATGCCAGAGCGCCTACCGCCACGCGGAACCAGTGGGCGCGCCGCTGCGTGATGGTCAGGATCGAGTCCACCAGACCCACCGAATACAGCCCGGCCGCTACGCGCAGCCAGATGATGCTCATTTCAGCCATGCCGGGATACGGAGTGAAAGAGAGATTGCAAATTCAAGTATATCGCGGGGATAGCGCGGCCTAGTTGACCCAGGGGCCGCGCCCGTGCTTGCGCATGTACACCTGGAACTTCTTCTTGGCCCTCTCCACCTTCCATTCGTGGTATCGGTGCAGGATATTGCCGACGTCCAGCCGCAGGAAGCGCGTCCGCAGATAGAAGTAGCCGAAAATCATGCCGCCCAGGTGCGCCACGTTGCTGACACGGCTGCTGGACCCGCCGATCGAGCTCAAGAACGCGATCGCCCCCATGATCATCACGAAATATTTGGCCTTGATGGGGAACAAAAAGCTCATTAGCACCGTGCGATCCGGATACAGCATCCCGTACGCCAGCAGCAAACCGTAGATCGCACCCGACGCGCCGATAGTGCGCGTATCGTAGTTGCCGATAGCCGCATTCGCGAGAATGTCGCAAACCCCGGCGCCGATGCCGCACAGAAAGTAATACTTCAGAAATTGCCGCGTACCCCAGTCGCGCTCCAGGTCCATGCCGAACATCCAAAGCGTCAACATGTTGAACAGAATATGGCCGAACCCGAACGGATCATGCAGGAACAGGTATGTGACGAGCTGCCAGATGGCGAAGTGCCCCAGCACCGCCCGCGGAGAAAGCGCCAGCAGCGAGAAATACTGCCCTGATTCCGTGCGGGCTGCGAAAAAGTAGACCAGCCAGATCGCCGTATTCGAAATCAGGAGCCACTTTACCCCGGCCGGGAAAAAGCCCGAATAAGAGAAGCGAGTTCGATACCTGGTGTCGTAACGCATGAAGAAGCCGCGCCCTCGCTCTCAGGATACCAGACACACGTCTGCCGTCCCGCGCATATGCCAAGGTCCCGGCGTTTGCGATACATTAGTCGGTTCGGAAAAATACTATGCGAAAACTCAAAGCGGCAGTGTTTGGAACCGGATTCGTGGGAAGAGTTCACGTGGAAGGCATCCGCCGCCAACCCAATGTGGAAGTGGCGGCGATTGCCGAGTATAACGACGAGCTGGCCAAGCGGTTTGCCGGCGAGATGGGCATCGAGCGCAGCTCCGGAGATTACCACACGCTCCTGGCCGACAAGGAAATCGACGCGGTCCACATCTGCACGCCCAACGCGCTGCATTTCCCCATGGCGAAAGCGGCGCTCGAAGCCGGTAAACACGTGGTGTGTGAAAAGCCGTTGGCCATGTCGTCGGCCGAGGCTGACGAGATGGTTAAACTGGCGCGTGCCAAAAACCTGGCCAACTGTGTCAACCACAACCTGCGCTATTACCCCATGGCGCAGCATCTGCGGCGCATCCGCGAGAACGGCGAACTCGGCGAGATTCTCGTCGTCCAGGGCACTTACTCTCAGGATTGGCTGCTCTACGACACCGACTGGAACTGGCGCATTGAATCCAAATCCGGCGGCCGCTCGCGCGTATTCGCCGACCTCGGTACGCACTGGTGTGACATGATCCAGCACCTCACCGGCCTCCGCATCACTTCCCTCTGCGCCGACACTCAGACCTTCCACAAAACGCGCAAACGCCCGAAACGTGCCGTCGAGACTTTCGCCGGTAAGACGCTCAAGCCGGAAGATTACGAGGAGGTGCCGATCGATACCGAAGACTTCGTGTCCGTCCTTCTCCGTCTGGGTGATCGCGCCCGCGGTGCCTTCACCGTCAGCCAGTTGGCCGCCGGCCGCAAGAACGGGTTCGCTTTCGAGATCTACGGAACCAAAGGATCTGCCGCCTGGAACCAGGAGCGTCCCGACGAGTTGTGGCTGGGGCATCGCAACACACCCAACCGCATCATCATCAAAGACCCATCGCTCATGGATGAGAAGGCGCGCTCCTACGCAGATCTTCCCGGCGGCCACAGCGAGGGTTACGACGACACCTTCAAGCAGATTTTCCGCCGCTTCTACAGGACGGTAGCGGACCGCTCTGCGCCGGTCGAGTATCCGGACTTCGCCGACGGCCTGCACGGCGTGCAAATCTGCGAAAAGGTGCTCGATAGTTCCGCCAAACACGCCTGGGTGGACGTACCGGCGTAAAGAGCATCACAGCCCCGCGCGCAGATACGCGATCACGTCTGCAATGTCCTGGCGACTCATCGACTGCTCTAGCCCATCCGGCATCAGCGACACGCTGGAGGCGCGAATTTCGGCGACATTCGCGCGGAGAATCGTTTCGTCGCTCTCCGTGCCCCCACGAAGCGTAATCGCGCCGGGCGTCTCGTTGGCGATGACGCCGTCGTGAATCTGGCCGTCCTTGGTCGTCACTACGTAGTGAACGTAGTGCGGCTCGATGGCGTAGCTCGGGTTGAGAATCGAAGTGAGCAGCTCGTCTTTCGATTTATTGTTTACGCCGGAAAGATCCGGCCCCACGCGACCTCCCTGCGCCCGCGGCATGTGACATTTCGCGCAGTTTGCGTCGAACACCTTTTTTCCGCGCTGCTCGTCGCCCGCCATCTTGAGAACATCGCGATAGTTTTCCACCACCCTGGCGCGATCGGAAGACGTATTCTGAAACAAACTGCGGGCACGCTGCGCGATGCCGGGGTCCGCATCATCCATCAGCCGAGACCGCGCCGCAATGTCGATGGCCGGCATATCCACCTGGTGGTCCTCGATGGCCTTGAGCAGCACCGGCACGCGATCCCGCTGGCTCAGCAGTGCCGCGATGACCTGCTTGCGCGCATCGGGACCGTACGTCCTCCAATTCGCAATCAGCGCCGGCGCAACCGAGGCATCGTTAAATGAGGCCAGGCACGTGACCGCAGCCACTTGCAGCTCCGGCGGAGGGTTGGACGCCAGAATCTGCTCCAGCATCGGTTTCACCGCCGGCAATTGCCCGCCGCGCAGCGCCCGTACGGCCGCCGCACGGTTCGGCACCGGCAGCCCGCCCGCTACGGCGTCACGCGAAGCTCTCTGCACCAGCCAGTTCAATTGCAGATGTTCTGCAATCTCCCAGCTCGCCTTTTGAACCACTTCAGACGTTTGATTCAGAAATCCCGCCAGCTTCGCCTCCGCGCCGCCTACCGCTAAGTCGTGCACGTTTGCCAGCCGCAGCCCCTTCGCCAACCCAAACAGCCCCGCGGCGCCTTCGTTGGGGTGCGCGGGCACTAGAGCTTCCTCTACCGCCAAAAATCGCCGGATCTCATCGGGATCATGCTTCGCTCCGATCAGCGCGGCCAATTGATCCAGAAATACCGGATTGAGCTGGAAGGGGTTGCGTGACAGGTACAGATGAAAGAATTCCGAGGCCGTATCATTCAGCGAGCTCAGAATTGCCGTGCGGAACCACGGCTCGCCCGCGCGATCGCGAGCCAGATCGGTTAATGCCACCAGCGCGCGCGGATCTTTGAACTGGCCCAGCGTGAACGCGAGTTGATAGAGAACGCGCGGTTCCTTATCACTCTTCAGCGCGAGCGCGGCATTGATGACGAATGGGTCCGTCGTGAGCTCCTCCGCAAGCCGCAGAGCATTTTCGCGGATCCCGGGATGCGGATCTTTCAACGCAGCCACCACTGTCGGCGCATCCAACGCCGAAAGTCCCTCCAGCGTCCACAGCGCGTGCAATCGCGCCAGCGGAAAATCGCTCTTCTGCGCCAGGTCCCTCAGCAGAGGCACCGCGGCGCGGTCCTGCCGTTCCACCAGCAGCCGCTGTGCCGTCATCCGGTGCCAGCCGTTGGTGTTCGAAAGCTGGGTCACCAGTTCCGCCGTCGTTGCGTGCCCCAGATTCGGCTTCAGATCGCGCGTACGCAGCGGATGGTTGGGCACAATGCGGTAGATCCGGCCCTTATCCTCCCCGCTCCAGAAATTCATGTACTTCTTGATCTGCTCGGGAATCGATTCCGGCGTTTCGATGAACTCGCGGTAAATATCCATCAGGTACAGATTGCCGTCGGGCGCGTTGGCGAAATTGCAGGGACGGAACCAGACGTCGGTTGACGCCAGGAACTCCCGGTTCTCTTCCGCCCGGTGCGCGACGAAGGTGACGCCATCCGGTATGAGAACGTCGCGATGCACCAGGTTGCCGCTCACGTCACCCGTGAACGCGTTGCCCCAATATTCCTTCGGGAACACATCGCCGTTGTACACCGTGTTGCCCGTCGCCGCCGTAAACCATCCGCCCACTTGCTCGGTGCGATTGAGCTTGTTCTCGTCGTACCGCTGCTGCCGCAGTTCGGTCCGCTCCCGGCGCCACTTTTGCGGCTGCGTCAGCGGATACATGCGGGCTTCGCCTTGGCCGTGATCCGAAATATCCTGCGACACTCTCTCCACGTTCAGGAACGGCGCGCGAATCAGGTACTGCATGGGAACCACGGCCTCGCGAATGTGGACCGTGTTGTGTGACATGAACCGGTTGCCCCAATCATCGAAGCTCATGCCGAACTGCGTCGGGCCCGACGCCGGCTCCGCCGTCCCTCGCAGCGGCTGGAAGCGGAAGTCCGTCCCGCGCACCACCACCGGCGGCCGCTCCGGATGGTCCGGCGAAGTGATGCGGCCGTTCTGTCCGTCGTTCGCCACATAAATCCAGTTGTCAATGCCGTACCGGGGGTTGGTCACGCGCGCCTCCGGATTCACTTTCGGAAAGCCGGTATAAAGCACCTGCCGCACATCCGCTTTGCCGTCGCCGTCCGTGTCCTTGAAATACAAAATGTCGGGCGCGCTGGTGACAATCAACCCTCCTTTCCACGGCATGATGCCGCTCACCTCGAGCACGTTATCGGCGAAAACCGTGCGCTTGTCCGGCTTCCCATCGCCATCGGTGTCCTCCAGCAGCACGATGCGCGAACGCGCCGGCTTGCCCGCGGGCGGGTCTTCCGGATAATCCAGCATCTCGCAAACGTAAATCTTGCCGTTTTCGTCAAACACCATCTCCACGGGATCGAAAACCAGCGGCTCGGCGGCAAACAGCTCTACGTGAAAATCACCCTCCACGTGAATGCTCTTCAGCGATTCTTCCGGTGTTAGCGGACCTGCATCGGGATGTTTCGGCGCACAGGAAATCGCGATCAGGAGAGCAATACCCAGGACCAGATGCTGGAAACGGATCAACCCAAAACACCTACACCAGGACATTGTTTGCGAGCGATTATCGCACAATGTTAACTTTTCTTGCGAAATTGCGCCGTTCGCTCGCCGCGGCTCTCATTTCAAGCCGTAGAGCTTCATCGCGTTTTCCCGCAGCACCATCCGTGCGATCTCCACCGCCCGCACGCGCGAGATCTCGCCGTCGTTGATCATACCCGTCAGCGCCGCACCCAACGCCCGCCGCGCCGTGTGAGCCGCCAGCCATCCACTCTGCTCCCAATCCAGTTCCGGCGGCCCGGTCGAGGCGTCGGTCCCGAATAGCACTTTCTCCGGATAAGCCTCCAGCCAGTCGCGAAGCACTGCGGAAAGCGCCCGCGGATACAGCTCCAGGTCCTCCAGCGAAAAGTCCGCGTACACATTCGGATGCTGGAACAACCCCGCAACCTCCTTTGTGTACGGCCAGCCGCCGTGAATGATCACGAAATTTGTTTTGCGCAGCGATGGGTCGTTGAACGCCGCCTCCATCAGCAGCGGATTCGCCCCGCGCTGCATGAAGTAATCCCCGCAGCCCGGCATGGAATGAAAATGGATCGCCAGTCCCAGCCGTCCTGCCTCGCGCGCAATGGAGTAGAACAGATAATTCTGAAGCGTGCGGTACTCGGCCTCAGGTGGCTCCCCGCCCCGCGCATACCGCCCGTAAACGCGCGCCGCATCCTTCTCTGCTGCCGGCTCGAAATCCAGCGGCCGCAAGTACGCCGCCTCGAATTTCAGCGCAACCGCCCCCTCCCGCTTCTGCCGCTCCAGCGTCGGCATCACCACCTTCGCCACATACTCCGCGAGCGTTGCCGGCGGCGCGTCCAGATGCAGATCCGAAAGATACCGCTTCAGCAGCTTTTCTGCGTGCTCATAGAACCACTTGTAGTCCGGGTTGCGGCGCTTGCCGCCGTCGTTGTTCAGCGGCACCAGTAGAGCATCCGTGAACGGCACCCACCGGAAACGCGGCGGCGCCAGCCCCGGCCCCATCGCCACGCGGTTCGCAAACATCGTTTCGATCCCCATTTTGTCGAGCACCCAAGCCGGATAATCCACCCCGTGTTCCCGCTTCGCGCGTTCCTTCGCCGCCGCCAGTTCTTTAATGTGCTCGGGCGCGGCATCGTTGTATTGGTACCCGTACAACGCCCGCCACGCCTCAATCCATCCCGGATTTTCGATTCGCGTCCTCCACGGCCCCGGCCCCTGTTCCAGCGTGTCGCAGGGGAGCTGATCGTAATCCTCGTCGCGCGGCTGGCCCTCCGCCACATACTTCAGCGGATGCGCGTGATTGTCGATGGCTTTGGTGGTCTCAATCACGCCTGCCAGCTCGGGATCC
>JASHOO010000561.1 GCA_030041035.1 Bryobacteraceae bacterium
TGGCTCACCGTCTCGCACGACTCGTCTATCGAATACTGAAGTATGGCCAAAAGTATGTTGATAAAGGTGCGGACTACTACGAGCAGAGGAGCCGGCAGCAGCAGATCGATTTCGTCAGGAAGAAGGCTGCTCAACTCGGACTCCAAGTCACGCTTGCTCAAGCTTGACCTTCACCCGGGGTGGAGTTTCTGGGGAGGGCGGCAGGCACTCCGCTCGACAACAAGGAACTGTCGAGTGTGGACCAGGTGAAACGGTCGCGAAGGCTGCACAAGAAATGAGACAGCCACCTTTCGAGGTGGCAGATATCATCCGCGCACATGGCAACAGCTTCGTCGAAAGGAACCGTTCCTGGTTGACGTGGCTGCATCTCCGCATCCTTTTCGCTATCGAGCACTGTCGCACGGCAGTGCTGGGTGGCCACCTGGATCGGTGTCGCCAATGCGGCTATGAAGCCACCTCTTTTAACTCTTGCCGCTCGCGGCATTGTCCCAAGTGCCAGACCAAGGCTCGCAATCAGTGGCTCGCCGATCGCAATCAGGAACTGCTGCCAGTGAACTACGTGCATGTTGTCTTCACGATCCCTCACGAACTATCGTGGTTGGCTTTGCAGAACAAAAAGATCGTCTATGACCTTTTGTTCCGCTCCAGCGCCGCGACTCTGCTCGAGATCGCCGCCGATGCCAAACATCTCGGCGCCGAGATCGGCTTCCTCAGCGTCCTGCACACCTGGGGGCAAAATCTTCAGATCCATCCGCATATCCACTGCGTGATCCCATCTGGCGGTCTGTCGCCCGATCACCAGCGCTGGATCAAACCTCGCTATCCCTTCTTCCTACCGGTAAAGGTATTGAGCCGCGTCTTTCGCGGTAAATTCATCGCCGGCCTGAAGCGCGCCTTTCGTGATGGAAAACTGCTGTTTCCTGGCAACATGAAACGGCTCGCGGAACAGAAGGCTTTCCATGCTTTTCTGCGACCGCTGTTTCGTCACGACTGGGTGGTCTATGCCAAACGGCCATTCGGCGGACCCGAACATGTCCTCCACTACCTGGCCCGCTACACGCATCGCGTCGCCATTTCCAACCACCGGATCGTGAACTTTGCCGATGGCAAGGTCACGTTCCGCTGGAAAGATTACGCCCATAAAAGCAAGCAACGGCTGATGACCGTGACCACCGAGGAGTTTCTGCGTCGGTTTCTGCTCCACTCCCTACCGCGCGGCTTTGTGCGTATCCGCTTCTGCGGTTTCCTGGCTAACCGGCGCCGCGGCGAGTTGCTGCCGATTTGCAAGCGACTTCTCGAAGCTGCTTTACCGCAGAACTCAACAACGCCGGATGCTTCCGAACCCAGATCTCCCGGCGCATGGCTCTGTCCGCATTGCGGTGGCGCCATGGTTCTCATGGAGAAGCTCACTCCTCACCAGGTCCTCCGGAGATCGGTTGAGACGGAACGCTTCGCTGACACGTCATAGCAGGCATTCATTGCTGAACCATTCGCTTGCTCCGGCACGTGTAATTGAGGTGTGTCTCAAGGCCTTCGGCACCGCAAAAACAGACGGAAACTCATCCTCTCCAAAGCGCTCAGCCATCTTCTCCTTATCATGGTCGGCCTTCCGGCGTACACTTCAGCCCTTTGTCATCGCTCGATTCGTCACACCTGAAGCCTCAACGTCGATTCAATGCCCATAGCTCTGCCGCGTCCGCCGCAAACGCGGGCGCCTTCCTTCAAACGTCTCTATCCGAAGTGACCCGGCGGCCAAGATGTCGCCAAGCCCCGGTCTTTCTCCGCCGGGTCACTCCAGATAGAGTTATAGCGTTTGTCGCGGGCAATCGGCAGCGGCGCCCTTGCCCACATTCCGGTAGCGTCGCGGGGCTATTTCAACCTTGACAACAAGACCATGCTCCGATTCTCGCGCCCGGAACATCGGCCAACGAGAATCCGTGCACAGCAGAAAAGGTCGCGGCGATTAAGCAGGCTTTTCGACACTTTGGATTGCTCTGATCGAGCAGGCTGAAAGGTGTAGGCAGCCGGAACGGTGTCCAACTTCATCGAACGCCATATCTTGGGCTTGAGCCGAATCGAGGTTACTAACACCGTTGTCGACCAGGTAGGATTGCTTGCACGGGTTTTCGTGACCGCTTGCCTACCCTCCCCATTGACCCTGTGAGGACTGGCCATGATCATATGTTCTTGTCATCGCTGTGCGCGCTCACAGGGTCGCCGGCGAGGACACGCCAAACCTCGAGACGCGGGTCGGCGATGAGGTTTTCAGCCAAGCTGTTCGAACCGGCAACCAGGGTGCAGAACAGATCGATTGCGGACGCCACGCACCAGGCATGGTCGTCTGGCCAGAATAGATTTGGTGATTGCGGGACAAAGCCTCCGCCGGGCATACTCCATCCAATGTCGGTGGCGGCTTCCAATGGGCCCTCAAACAGGAGGTAATCTCGGTACGGAAGATGCACGCGAGGTGTGCTTGGCACGGCGGCACGTAGAATCGGGGACAGGGCCGCTGAATCCGTGGCGCCCGAGAGGGTTGACGCCGGCTCCCCGAGCGTGCCAGTCGGTCTGAATTCCACCGTACTCGCTCCACTGTCGTGTAGCCACCCGTAGCCATCCCATAAGCAAAACCAGCAGGAGTCCGGCGTGCTCGTGTGTTCAGCCAGAACGGCGCAAAGAACCCTGAGCAGATTCGACGGCAAATTGCCGCGTTCCGGGGGGACGACGGCACCCTCCGAAACAGCGCCAGGCGGCCGATTGATTGCGTGAAACTGTACAAGTCGATGCATTGTGCTGCCTGACTTGACTGCAACATCCTCCCATCGGATCTGCCCATCATTCATGCCACGCGCGGGGTGCAGGATCCGACTGTAAGCGGGGAAGCCATCGGGTACTACTGAGGCCACTCCCGAGCCGAAAGGACGCAGTCGGGACGCTAACCATCTGGCCTCGACGAGTCGCGATGAAGCATGCAGGGTAAATTGATCCACGGCGGATTCTTCTGCTAGGGTACACTGCTCGGGCACTACGGAGTCCGAAGCCTGGTTGCACGTTTCAAGCGAGGAAGCCCAGATTCTTCAGCAAAGCCCGGCCCAGAACGTTGCCATCGAGGGGCGGGGATGGTCTTTCGAGCTCCTCCATCCTCCGGCGGTGCTCAACCTTCATTTGGTTGGACACCTTCAGCATTTTTTCCCACTGGTCTTGCCCCATCTTCGCGTAAACAAGCGCTTCCGACTGGGCGAGAACGATCTTTTCCTTGCCGGTCCCGATCCTGTCCAGGTGTTCCTTGAGCGGTGCTGATGAATTGGCGCCGGGCAGACCTAGGATCAGATCACAAAACTTATCTAGTTCCGCAAACAAAGGTTTCATCCACGGGCCGTCTTCGACACCCCGGTTGCCTTGAGGGTCGGCAAGGCCGGCGTTAGGAATCTCGCTCTGGCCGGGCTCGAGGCTAAAAGTCCAGGTGTAATCGCAGGAAGGACAGCAGACATAATCCCACATGCGAGTTAGACACGCGGCGTTCAAGCATCCAAGAAGTATGTTCGGCTGTAAGCGGCGGGAGGGTACTATTCCAGCCGCAGGGCGTCCGTCGGGTTCACGTTCGAGGCCCGCCATGCCGGGAT
>JASHOO010000069.1 GCA_030041035.1 Bryobacteraceae bacterium
GCATGGCGACGTCCTGAGCGAGGACCAGGGCGGCGAGAGGGAGCAGGAGGAGCAGAATTCGGAGTTTGCGCATGGCGACAGACAGGCACGCCATCGACCAACTCAGCGCGGAGATTTTACAACGCCTTGCGATCTGGTGACTGTGGCGGTTCCGGGCCAGGTGTGAAGGCCTCGTCCCAAGCGCGGATCTGTTACGGGCTACTTCTCTTCTTCTTCCGTCGTCTCTTCTTCCGGTTCGCGGCCTTCGCGCTGGGCTTTCAGGCGTTCTTCGCGGCGCTTGGCACGCTCGGCGGCGCGCTTGACGAGCTCGGAGCCGACGAGCTCGATCATGGCCTGCTCGGCGCCGTCACCTTTCCGGAAACCAAGGCGCACGATGCGGGTGTAGCCGCCGGAGCGCTGGCCGAAGCGCGTGCCGAGGGTGTCGAACAGCTTTTTCACGGATGCCGGGGTTTCGAGAAATGCCGCCGCCTGCCGCCGTGTGTGCAGAGTGTCGCGTTTGGCGAGCGTGATCATCCGGTCGACCAGCGGCTTGACGGCCTTGGCCTTGGGAACGGTGGTGATGACGCGCTCCTGTTCGATGATGCTGGTCACCAATCCCTTGAGCAGGGAATTGCGGGAGCCGACGTCCCGCTTGAGCTTGTATCCGCCTCGTCTGTGTCGCATGGGATTCTCTTATTCGCCCGGCTGATCACCGGGTTCGAACTGATCGTCGTCGGGCAAGATTTCGGGCTGCGATCCAGGCGCGGGCGGCGGGGGCGCGACCAGGCGGCCGTGAGAATCGAGCTTCATGCCGAGAGAAAGGCCCATATTGGCAAGAATTTCCTTGATCTCGTTCAGCGATTTGCGGCCGAAATTCTTGGTGCGGAGCATCTCGGCTTCGGTTTTCTGCACCAGCTCGCCGATGGTCTGGATGTTGGCGTTCTTGAGGCAGTTGTAGGAGCGGACGCTGAGCTCGAGTTCCTCGACCGAGCGGTTTAGCTGCTCGCCCATCTTGTCCATGGAGCGCTCGGAGGTTTCCTCAGTGGTCTCGGGGAGTTCCTCGAAGTTGATGAAGATGGACATGTGATCCTTGAGGAGCTTGGCGGCGAAGCCGATGGCGTCCTGCGGGGAAACAGCGCCGTTGGTCCAGACTTCGAGCGTGAGCTTGTCGTAGTCGGTCATTTGGCCGAGACGCGCGGCCTCGACGGTGAAATTCACTTTGCGCACCGGGGAATGCACGGAGTCGATGGGAATGTAACCGAGCGCGAGGTCTTCATCGAAGTTCTTGTCGGCGCTGACGTAGCCGCGACCGGTTTTGAGGCGCATTTCGATGTTGAGCTTACCGCCTTCGCCGACGGTGGCGATGTGCAGGTTGCGGTCGAGCACTTCGACATCCTGGTCGGTCTGGATCTGGCCGCTGAAGACTTCGCCGGGTTGCTCGACGCTCAAGCGGACGGTCTTGATGCCCTCGCTCATGATCTTGAAGGGGATCTGCTTGAGGTTGAGGATGATGTCGGTGGCGTCTTCGACCACGCCGGGGATGGGGCTGAACTCATGTTCGACACCTTCGATGCGCACGGCAGTGATAGCCGCACCCTCGATGGAGCTGAGCAGCACGCGACGCAGGCCGTTGCCGATGGTGGTGCCGAAGCCGCGCTGGAAAGGTTGCGCCGTGAACATGCCATACCGGTCGGTGAGGGTTTCGGTATTGGCGACTAATCTTTTGGGTTTCTGGAAGCCTTTGAACATTTAGTTTGCAATCTCCAAAGAATCGTTAAGCGCCGAGCCGCCGAGCTCGCCGAGAAAACCAACTGAACATCCCGGCGTCTCTGCGTCCCGGCGTTGAAGTTTTACTTCGAGTACAACTCCACAATGAGCTGCTCATTAATCTGAATCTGCACTAATTCTTCGCGCTTGGGGAGCCCCGTGACTTTGCCGCGCAGGTTTTCGCGATCGACTTCCATCCAGCCGGGCGCGGGAGCGTGAGCGGTGGCGTCGCGCGCGGCGAGAATCGTAGGATTGTTCTTGCTGGATTCGCGAACGGCGACCTCATCACCGATTTTCACCTGGAAGGAGGGGACATTCACCTTGCGGCCGTTGACCTGTACGTGGCCATGGCGGACCACCTGGCGCGCCTGCGCGCGGCTGGTGCCGAAACCCATGCGGTAGATCACATTGTCGAGCCGGCGTTCGAGGCCGGCAAACAGGTACTCGCCGGTGATGCCTTTTTGATGCAAGGCCTTCTCGAATCCATTTCGGAACTGCGTCTCCAACAGGCCGTAGACGCGGCGCATCTTTTGCTTTTCGCGGAGCTGCAGACCGTACCCGACCAGTTTCGCTTTGCGATCCTTACCATGCTGCCCGGGGACGAAATTGCGCTTTTCGATGGCGCACTTTTCGCTGTGACAGCGCTCGCCTTTCAAAAACAGTTTCATGCCCTCGCGCCGGCAGAGCCGGCAAACCGGGCCTCGATAACGTGCCAAGTGTTCCTCCTTACCTCTTCCCTTCAGGTGCAGTTTACAGTCCGGCACACGGACCTTCGTCCTGCTTCAAAAACAGGTTTCAGGTGTTAGGTTCGAGGTGTTAGCAAACCGAACCTGAGACCTCGCTTGTATCACTACACTCGACGTTTCTTCGGCGGTCTACACCCGTTATGCGGGATGGGTGTTGCGTCCTTGATGTTGCGGACCTCCAGCCCGGCTGTGGAGAGCGCGCGTACCGCCGACTCGCGGCCCGATCCGGGACCGCTCACGCGCACTTCTACGGTTCGCAAACCGCTTTCCGCGGCTTTGTTGGCCGCGGTGAGAGCCGCCTGCTGAGCGGCAAAAGGCGTTCCTTTGCGCGACCCGCGAAAACCGAGCGAGCCGGCGCTCGACCAGGACAAAGTGTGGCCCTCCTGGTCGGCAATCGTCACGATGGTGTTGTTGAACGTCGCCTGAATGTGCACGATACCCGTATGGACGATGCGCTTTTCCTTCTTCTTGAAGACTTTCTTTTTAACCGGTTTGGATTTCTGCTCCGCCTTCGCCATAGGATTATGTCTTCGCCGACGCTTTCTTCTTGTTGGCCACGGTACCGCGGCGGGGTCCTTTGCGTGTGCGGGCGTTGGTATGAGTCCGCTGGCCGCGCACCGGGAGGCTGCGGCGGTGCCGCAAGCCGCGATAGGATCCCATCTCGATGTGGCGCTTGATATTCATCGAGACCTCTTTGCGCAGGTCGCCCTCCACGGCGCCTTCTTCTTCCAGGATCTGGCGCACGCGGTTGACCTCGTCTTCGTTGAGGTCGCCCACTTTTTTGTCGAAATCGATCCCAGCCCGGTAGAGCAGGGAACGAGAACGGCTGCGGCCGATGCCGTAGATATACGTGAGGCCGATCTCGGCTCTCTTTTTGGGCGGCAGATCGACGCCCGCGATACGTGCCATAACTCTCTCCTATCCCTGGCGCTGCTTGTGTTTAGGGTTCGTGCAGATGACGCGCACCACGCCCTGGCGATGGATCACCTTGCACTTATCGCAAATTTTCTTAACCGATGCTCGAACTTTCATAATTTTCGTACAATCCGACCGCGCGTTACGTCCTGGGCAGCCAACTCAATTTCCACCTTGTCGCCCGGCAGCAGACGGACGAAATTCCTTTCGGTCATTCCCACCGCATGAGCCAGGACCTCCCGGCCCTTGCCCACGTCCACTCGAAAAACCAGCTGCGGCAGCTCCTCAACAACCGATCCCTGACACCTGGAACCTGGCACCTAACACCTGCCGTTACGGTCTCGTCAACACCCAAGGTCCGTTCGAGGTCACGGCCACGCAGTGCTCGAAGTGGGCCGAGTTCGATCCGTCCTTGGTCACTGCCGTCCACTTGTCGGCAAGCACCCTGGCATCAGCTTTGCCCGCGTTCACCATGGGCTCGATGGCAAGCACCATACCCTCTTTCAACCGCGGGTTTTCGTTCTTGCGGTCTACGTAATTGGGAATCTGCGGTTCTTCATGCAGATGCGTTCCAATACCGTGTCCCACGTACTCACGTACCACCGAATATCCGTTCGAGATCACATACTTTTCGACCGTGCCACAAATATCAAAAAGCCGGTTGCCGGCGCGAGCCTGCTGGATGGCCAGTTCGAGCGACTCCTCAGTGACTTTGAGCAGCCGTTTGGTTTCCTCGCTCAACTCGCCCACACCAACCGTGATGGCCGAATCGCCGTAGTACCCGTCCAATTCCACGCCGGTATCGAGCGAAACAATATCGCCCGTTTTCAGAATCCGTTTGGGTGACGGCATACCGTGAACGATCTCGTGGTTCACCGAGGTGCACAACACAAATCGGTAGCGCTCACCCGCGGCTGGAACAAAATAGCCCTTAAAAGCCGGCCTGGCGCCCGCCTCCGCGACGAGACGCGCGGCCTCGACTTCCAAGTCGTAGGTGCTGATGCCTTCCCGAACCATACCGCCTAACTTATGCAGAATCTCGTAAACCAGGAGCCCGCTGCGCCGCATTTTCTCCAACTCCGCGGCCGTCTTCCGAATGATCATGACTACCGGATCAACGCCAGAATCGTCCGGCAAACTGCTTCCGGAGCCTCGTGGCTGGCGTCCACGTCGAACAGCTTCTTGCCGCTTTCGCGGTAAAAATCAATCAGCGGCCTGGTCTGCTTTTCATAAGCATCCAGCCGCTCGCGAATGACTTCCTCGCGGTCATCGTCACGAATGACGAGAGCCGCGCCATCCAGATCGCACACGCCCGGAACCTTTGGCGGTTTGGACGTGACGTTGTACAAGGTGCCGCACACAGGGCACTGCCTGCGTCCGGTCAGGCGAGCGATAATTACATTGTAATCCACAACCAGGTGGATGACTACTGCCTGGGCTGCCCGGTGGGCGAGCATGGCGCACAGGGTCTCGGCCTGGGCGCGGGTTCGCGGGTAACCGTCCAAAATAAAGCCACGCGCAGCGTCGGCGAAGGCGAGGCGCTGCTCCACCAGCCGGTTGACAACGTCGTCTTTGACCAGGATGCCGGCCCTCATTTTCGCCTCGACCTTGGTACCGACCGCATTCCCTTGTCGTATATGCTCCCGCAGCATGTCGCCGGTGGAAATCTGAGGAACGCCCAAAGATTGAACGAGCAGCTTGGCTTGCGTCCCCTTGCCGGAGCCCGGCGGTCCGAACAGAATCAGGGCCAGCGGGGCTTGAGACTTGGGATTTGAAACTTGGTTGGTCTTCGTACCCGCCGGCATACCGCCGATTGCGACCTGACTTTTGCGGCCCAAATCCTAATCCTGACTCCCCGTACTAAAACGTACTTCTGCGGCCGCGAATGCGCCCCGCGCGCGGCGTGAAGCCTTCGTAATGCCGCATAATCAACTGCGCCTCGATCTGGTTGATGGTGTCCATGGCGACACCGACGACGATCAGCAGGGATGTGCCGCCGAAATAAAAGGTCACGCCCAGTCCATCCAACAGGAA
>JASHOO010000562.1 GCA_030041035.1 Bryobacteraceae bacterium
GCAATTCTTCGCCGAGCGCGGCGTCCCGTTCCCTGCCAGGCAGCAGCTACCCAAGCAGCCGCCCGCCAGCCCCAGCTTGCCCAAGGCGCCTCCGCCTCCCAAGAAACCCGCGCGAACCGGCATGACCGTCGAGCATCCCAAGTACGGCACCGGCACCGTGCTCCGGCGCGAAGGCGAGGGCGATGATGCTAAGATCACCGTGAGCTTCCCCCGTTTCGGTTTGAAGAAGCTCGTGGAAAAATACGCCGGATTGAAAAAAAGCTGAATGAATACCAAAAACATTGCCGACAGACTCGAACGTAAGAAACTGAAGCGGGCCTCCCGCAAGAAAGCTCCGCCCAAAGCCAAGCGCGCCGCCGGCGTCGCCCGCGGGTCGGTGAAGAAAAAAGTCAAAAAGATGGCGCAGGGCCAGCGCAAGCGTTAGCGCGCTTCATGAACCAGCTCTTTCGCACCAAGAGCATCGATGCGCTCCTCGCCGGATGCGAAGATCCGGCGGTCAAGCTGCGCAAGAGCCTGGGCATCTGGAGTTTGATGGCGCTCGGCATCGGCGCCGTCATCGGCTCCGGCATTTTCACCGTCACCGGCACCGCCGCGGCCGGCGAGCACTTCATGGGCAAGTCCATCTTCAAAGCCCCCGTGCTCGATCTGCTGCTGAACGGCGGCAACGCCTCCACCCTCACCGGCCGTGCCGGCGCCGGCCCCGCCATCTCACTCTCGTTCGTGCTCGTCGCCATCGCCTGCGGCTTCGCCGCCCTCTGCTACGCCGAGCTCGCCTCCATGATCCCCGTCGCCGGCAGCGCCTACACCTACGCCTATGCCACCCTCGGCGAGATCTTCGCCTGGATCATCGGCTGGGACCTCATCCTCGAATACGCCTTCTCCAACATGAGCGTCGCCGTCGGCTTCTCGGCTTACTTCAACGACATCCTCGATAACCTGTTCGGCTTCCATCTGCCCCGCCAGCTCTCCGAGCCCGCCATCGTCGAAGGCCAGTTCACCGGCGCGTGGTTCAACGTCCCCGCGCTGCTGATTCTGATCGCCCTCAGCTATCTGCTGGTCCGCGGCGTCCGGGAAAGCGCCGAAACCAACAACCTCATTGTGCTGGTCAAGATCATCGCCATTCTGCTGTTCGTCTTCGGCGCCGCGAGCGCCGTCAAATCCAGTAACTGGCATCCCTTCATGCCCAACGGCTACTCCGGCGTCCTCACCGGCGGCGCTATCGTCTTTTTCACCTACATCGGTTTCGATTCCGTCTCCACCGCCGCCGAGGAGTGCCGCAAACCGCAGCGCGACATGCCCTGGGGAATCGTCGGAACGCTCGTCATTTGTGCGTTTCTGTACGCATCTGTCGCTCTCGTCCTCACCGGCATCGCCGATTGGAAAACCTTAAATAATGACGCCCCCGTCGCCAACGCGCTCAAAGCCATCGGATACAACCGCCTGCGCCTCGTCGTCACCGCCGGCGCCCTCATGGGCATGCTCTCTTCGCTGCTCGTCTTCCAATATGGCCAGGCGCGTATCTGGTTCGCCATGTCGCGCGACCGCCTCCTGCCCGCCTTATTCTCCCGCGTCCATCCCCGCTTCCAGACGCCCCATATCAGCACCTGGATCGCCGGCTTCCTCGTGGGCATCCCTGCCGGCATCTTCGATATCAGTTGGTTGGCCGACCTCTCCAACATCGGTACGTTATTCGCCTTCATCGTCGTTTCCATCGGCGTGATCGTCCTCCGCAAACGTCAGCCCGATCGCGTCCGCGGCTTCCGCGTCCCCTGGGTCCCCATCACCCCCATCATTTCCATCATTTGCTGCCTCGTCCTCATGGTCAGCCTTCCGCTCGAAACCTGGATCCGCTTCTTCACCTGGTTGATCATCGGCCTGTTCATCTATTTCCTGTTCGGCCGTCACCGCAGCACATTGCGTACTGATTCGTAGGGGCCGGGCACGCCCGGCCTTGGGCTGCGTGCTATACCTGTGAATGATGTATCACGCAGTGACCAAACCATTTGCATTCGAAAAACATAATTTGCAAAAACAAACCCATTCCCATTTCCGAACACTTCTGGCCTTATGCCAACGACGGTCGTTTTAGGTCTCGCCTGATATCCTGAAAGATTGGAGTCCATCCTTGGCACGTATCTCACTCGCCATTCGCTGCTTCTTCTCGCTCCTGTTCCGCGGCTCCCTTCCTGATACCGCGCTCCCCCAGCTCGGTCTTGTGCGCCGCATTTCACCCAAGCCCGCAGCCGCACCTGCCGCCATCCGCGTCTCCGACGGAGCTTTGCAGCTTCTCTCCATCCTCCAGCGCGATTCCCGCCTAGTCGACTTCGTCATGGAAGACATCGCCGGTTACTCCGATGACCAGGTCGGCGCCGCCGTCCGCAGTCTCCACGATCAGGCCCGTGAATCCCTCACCCGCTACGTCAAGCTCGAGCCGGTGATCGATGGCGTCGAGGGCACCTTCACCAAGCCCGCCGTTTCCGATCCCGCCGCCGTAAAATTTATTGGCAACGTCCCGGCCGGCAAACCTTCCGGCGGTTTGCTGCGTCACAAAGGCTGGCGCGCCGGCAAAGTCGATCTCCCGGCGCTCAATCCCAAGCAGGACTCGACCATCATCGCTCCCGCCGAAATCGAAATCGAATAATGAAGTACGTCATTGGAATCGACCTGGGCACCACCAATTCCGCCCTGGCTTACACGGAGATCAAATCCGACCCGATCGACACTCCCGATGTCCACCTGATGGACATTCCCCAGCTCGTCAATCCCGCCGAGGTCCGCGACGAGCCGCTGCTGCCTTCGTCTCTCTACGTTCCCGGCGCCTCGGATTTTCCCGCCGGCTCGCTCGCACTTCCCTGGAATGCCGAGCCTGAATTCGTCACCGGCCGGCTCGCGCAAAAACGAGGTGTCGAAAACGCGGGCCGCCTCGTCGCCTCGGCCAAGTCATGGCTGTCACACTCCGGCGTCGACCGCACCTCACCTATCCTGCCCTGGACCGCGCCCGAAGGCGTTCGCAAGCTCTCGCCCGTCGATGCCTCCGCGCAGTATCTTGAACACCTGCGCCAGGCGTGGGATTTCAAAATGCCGGACGCTTCTTTCATCGAGCAGCAGATCCTGGTCACCGTTCCCGCATCGTTCGATGCTGTTGCCCGCGAATTGACGCTCGATGCCGCACACCGCGCCGGCTTCCGCGACGTCACCCTGCTCGAAGAGCCGCAGGCCGCCTTCTACGCCTGGATCGAGCGCCACAAAGACTGGCGCGATCGCGTCCAGCTCGGCGATCTGATCCTCGTCGTCGACATCGGCGGAGGCACGACCGACTTCACTTTGATCGCCGTCACGGAGCAATCCGGTGAACTGGCGCTCGAGCGCATGGCCGTCGGCGAGCACATCCTGCTCGGCGGCGACAACATGGATCTGGCGCTCGCCCGCTCCGTCGCCGACCAGCTCGCTCAGAAAGGCACGCGCATCGATTCCCTCCAGCTCCACGCGCTCTGGCACAACTGCCGCGTCGCCAAGGAAAAACTCCTCACCCCCGGCGCTAAATCCAAAGAGCAGCCCGTCACCATCCTCGGCAAAGGCACGGGTCTCGTCGGCGGAACCATCAAAGCCACCGTCAGCCGCGAC
>JASHOO010000563.1 GCA_030041035.1 Bryobacteraceae bacterium
GACGTCATCGTGGACGGGCTGAACGCGGAGTTCGGATTGGACCTGAGGGTCAGTCGTAGAAGACTCCGGCGGCGCGGTGACCGGTTCAAGCAGCGGCCCGGCCGATTCGCGGGAAACGTTCGACCTCAAGTAATCGACCGCAACCCTGGTGGCAATCCGCCGCGCCCATGGGCCGAATGGACGGCGGGCGTCGAACCGTTTTCGGTGCCGATAGATGCGCCAGAAGGTCTCGACCGTCAATTCCTCCGCCACCCCTGGATTCCTCACCAGACGAACGATCCATCTGTATACTTCGCCTTGATACTGCCGAAACAAGGTCTCAAACGCGTCCACATCGCCGGCCGCAAACCGCTCCAGCGTCTGCATGCTTCTCTACATGTATCAAAGCGGACGAATCGCCGGCCCGTCCTGCCACGTTCGCCCGCGCAGCTCATTCACGCGGCCCGCCATCGCGTATGGGTGAATCTAGGAAGCCACCGAGGTGTCCGCCGGCAGTACTCATCGTAATCGGGTCCGAACTTGCCGCGGAGCGTCTTTTCCTCGTAGCTGATCACGAGGAGATGGAACAGCCACCACCAGGCAGGCACAAACGCCACAATGGAGGGCGAGCGCTGGTATAGGCCGAAGCCCAGAAGCAGGAGTGCACCGCCGAGGTACATAGGGTTGCGGACAACGCGGTACGGTCCCCACGCCACCAGCCGCCTCGGTGCGTCAAACAACGCGGGTGTGCCACGGCCGAAGACAACAAATGCGCAAAAACACCACGCGGTCACGACAGCGCCGAGAAACAGCGCAAAGAACCCCATAGTCCGGCTCCATGCCGGCAGCCGACCGCCTAACGCATCGTCGAAAGGACTCAGGAGCCGGGCCACCCACGCCCAGAGCCACAGGAAGCCGCTCGCGTACAAAGCCGTTCGCAGCGCCAAGAACGTACGGGCCATAGAACCTCCAGTCTCATTACTCTTACGAGTGACCGTGATCCGTGGTCACATTTTTGAGTGGATGGTGGTTCCGGCGGCCTGCGGGCCGGTGAGCGGTCGGTGGTCGCCTACTTGCGCTGCTCGCTCGTCGGCGGCACCAGCCCCTTGATCCGCATGTACGTGACCAGGTTGCCGTAGTGCTCCATGTTGTGGGCGGCGCTGAAGGCGAGAATCGTCAGTTTCGTCTGGTCGCGTCCGAAGAACTTGACCATGTCCGCCGCGTGCGCGTCCGTCATGGCGTCGTATGCCTTGTCGCAGTAGGCGAAAGCGTCGTTGAGCGCTTTCACCAGGTCGGCCTTGGTGGTCTTGCTCTTTTCAATTCCCGGGGCCGGATTCTTCTCGCCGATGGCGGTCGAGCAGAACAGATATTGCGCGTCGGCCACGTGCCCGATGATCTGACCGAAAGTGCGGACATCGGGAGTCGGCTGGAACGCGTAGTTCTCTTCCGGCATCTTCTCCGCGGCACGCGTCACGTTACTCTTGGTGATACCGTAAATGGCTTTAATTCCGCCGCTAAGCGGATCAGACGCAGATTGCGCATGGCCGAGCACAGAGCTCAGCGAGAGGCAAAGCAACAGACCGATCGTCTTCATGAACCCTCCTGGATTGCGTTATTGTACGCCAACCCCCAGGAGACGTTCGAACAACCAATCGGTCTCGTTAACTTTCCGGCGGGACTACACGAACGCTGCTAGCGGCCATCTTTCCGGTGCGGTCCATGCCGAGTTCGTAGATGACTCGTGCGCCCGGCACCAAATCGCTGGCCTGGCCTTCGTTCAGGCGGGAAATATGGAAGAAAATATCGCGGCCGCCGCCATCGGGGCGGAGAAATCCGAAGCCTTTTTCCTCGAAATAGGTCACAACGGACCCGGTCTCGGCAGAGGGCATTTCGCCGTCGCCGGCTGCCGGTATACCGCCACCGGCCGCAGCCGGCCGGCTGGATTTGTCACCGACGCCCTGTTTGATCAGCGCGAGGTCGTCCTCGGTCCAGTTCGTGACCGGGGCCGCCTCGGGCATCTTCAGGTTGGGATTCTTTTTACGGGCTTCTTCAAAAAGACGTTTCTGTCTGGCGTTCAAGGGAAATCGTTCCTGGATGGCTACTGCGCCGCCGCGGCCGGCGTGGCCGCCTTCTTGCGTCGCGAAGCGCGTTTCTCGGCAGGGGGCTGGCGGTCGCTCTTCTTCAGCGAACCGACAACCATGGGGGTAACAAACTTCTTTTCACCATGATCATCGAACTTGATCACGATGCGTTCCTCGTTAATGGACATCACGGTACCCAGGCCGAAAATCGTGTGCTCAACCTGGGCACCTTGGTTATATGGATTGGCAGCCATATGGCTACGTTCTGCTCCTTATTTAGTTTGCGTTGAGGTGGGAGCGGCTAAAGACCAACCACCAGCGTGAGGGGAACTCAGTACCACTAAGCAAATATCATACCAGATCGGCGGGCGGCTGTCGAGGCCAGGCTAATTGTCACATTCTCAATATCTTTCATCCGTGCTGTTTTCGGCCTGTATTTAGGCCGAGGCACTGGGCAGTCTCTCGGGAACGGTGATCGACCCCTCGGGTGCCGAGATTCCCGTGGCGCCCGGGACAACGGACAAAAGTCCGGTTCGCAACCCGCTTTGTCCGTTCCACAACATTTTGGAGGACAAGCGTGTCACTTGCGTTCAGAATTGCGCCTTGTAAAAGGAGGCCTCATGTTCCGGCACAGCACTCAACTGCTGCTGTTTGCTTTTCTCGGGACGTGTATGTTGAGGGCGACCGAGGACCCCTTTGTCGGGGATTGGAAGCTCAACCCATCCAAAAGCACCCTCAGCGACCAGATGAAGGTGGAAAGCGTCGGCGGCAATAAGTACCTCGTTGACGTCGGCAGGGGCCCCGAGATGACCGTGGTCGATGGGCCGGATCAGCCTCGTCCTGGTGGGCAAACCGTCTCCGTCACTTCCGAGGGCCCCAACGCTTGGAAGATCGTCCAAAAGAAGGACGGCCGCGTGGTCCTCACCGCCCACTGGAAGCTTTCCAAAGACGGCAATACACTTAGCGACAACTTCAACCAAATCTCACCCGATGGGACGACCTCCACGGTGGACTATGTGTTCCAGAGAAAGGGAGAAGGATCCGGTTTCGCGGGCACGTGGGTGAGCACGAGCGTGGACGTGAACTTCGTTTTAGTGATTCAGATCCGGCCGTACGAGGGAAGCGGTCTTTCTATCTCCTCCCAAGGAAGCACGAGAAACGTGAAATTCGATGGCAAAGACTATCGCCGTCTGGATGAGCACACGCTCGAACTGACGGACAAGGGGAGCGACGGCAAAATCGCCGAGACCCAGGAGATCCAGCTTTCATCGGATCTCAAGACGTTGACCATGACCAGGCACATACCTGGGCGAAGTGACCCGCAGATCCTCGTGTTTGAACGGCAATAGAGTGCCCGCGAGAAACGATTCGCACAAGGAAATAGGTTAATCGCGTTCGCAGTGGTCTTCAGTTCACTATTCGAAATTGCAAATCTCTGGTTGGGGGAAAGATTGTTCGAGATCCTGACATTCCCGTTCGAGTTCATTGGCTACATGGCGCGCATAATTCACAAAATGATGCGCAGACATCAGCACCATGAATCCGAGCCAGATTTTGGCGGGCTGGCGCGTCCATGTCCACACCATGAGCCAGAGAAATTTCCAGTAATCGCGCCGGTAATCGGAGCGAACCCCCTGCCGCCATAGGGAAGCGAAGAGAACACGAAGATTGTAGGCCATCGGCAGTCTTGGCGGGCGCTGGTCGCGGGGGTTCCAAACCTGAATCGAGCGGAACGCCCGCTGTAGGAATGGCCCGGCGCCATATAATTGGGCAAGCAGGCGGCTGAGGCCCCGCAGCAGCACAGGTACGGGAAGCACAGTGCGAAAATTGGGAAGACTGAAATTGGACGTAGCCTGGCTGTCCTCGATCAGGCGCCCCTCCCGCTTCATCCGGTCGTAAAGCGCGGTAGTGGGGGGTGCTTGCAGGACTCCGGCCATAGCCCAGGCGATGCCTGCGCGCTCGATGAACTCCAACTGCCGGTCGAAAATGGTCTCATCATCGGAATCGAAACCCACGATGAACCCGCCCAACACCCACAGCCCAGCCTCCTGGATAATGCGGATTTGCTGCAGGTTGTCGCGACGCAGGTTTTGAAACTTGCGGGACTCCCTCAAGGCGTCTGCTGAGGGCGTCTCAATGCCGATGAAGACGTACATGAAGTTGGCTTCCACCATGGCAGTGAGCAGGTCGGGGCGGTCAGCGAGGTCGATGGAAGCCTCAGTGTAGAACGAGACGGGAAACCCATGACATTGCTGCCAGGCGGCGAGATCGTGCGCGAGCGTCAGGGCCTGACGATAATTGCCGATGAAGTTGTCATCGACAATAAATACTTCGTTGCGCCACCCCAGCCGGTGCAGCGTATCGAGCTCGGTGAGGATCTGAGCAGATGTCTTCGTGCGCGGCCGGCGGCCGTAGATGGTAATGATGTCGCAAAACTCGCACTGAAACGGGCATCCACGCGAGAATTGCACCGGCATTGACTGGTACTTGTCCCGCCGCAGCAGATCGAAGCGGGGCACCGGGCTGCGGGTCATGTCGGGCTTTTCGGACACGCGATAGAGGCTCCGTGCCGTGCCCTGCTCAAGCGCCGCTGCGATATCGGCGAAGACCGCTTCGGCTTCGCCAACGAGAACGTGGTCCGCTTCCAGAAGCAGCAGATCCGGTTCGGTGCTGGCCCAGGGACCACCCACAAAAGTCCGGCGCCCAAGCGAGCGTGCACGCGACAGAACCTCCAAAGCATCGTACCGTTGTGCATGCATAGCACTCACCATTACGAGGTCGGCCCATTCGAGGTCCGCGTCGCGAAGCTCTTCGAAGGCGTGATCCAGGAGCCGGATGTTCCACGTGGTAGGGCAAAGCGCGGCAACGGTAATTAAGCCAAGGGGCGGCGATACCGCCTTCTCGGGGATCATTTCCATCACGCCTTCGAAGCCCCAGAACGATGGTGGAAATCGCGGCCACACCATGAGGACGTTGATGTTGGAGCCTAATGGGGGAAACGAGCTTGACGGGCGTTCGTCGGGCAACATAGGGAAAGGCAACGCGGATCCGGTCTCAGGCCGATACACGACTTTTTCTCCTCCGTTTGGGTCGCGATTGCGGCAGCGAGGACGATTCTAATCCGCACGCCAACACCAAACCATAGTCCCGATGCAGGTCGAACGATAGTATGGCTTTTCTTATCGGGCGTCAAGCTTTTGAGCTGTAGCTTCTTAAGCTGTAGCGTCCGTCAAGGTATCAAAAGCGACGGACTGTCCCGTGGCCCACAGCGTTAATTCGCATTATCGGCGTCTATCCGGCTGCATTCCTCATTCGACCCGGAGAAGGATTTGTTCGACCGGGGTGGCCGAGCGAAGCGCTATTTTCGGGTCACGCCAGCGGGCCTTCGAGCTGCTGAACATTCCGGATAGCAGTCGCTGATCGTGTCCACGCATACCAAAAAGACGGTCAGAACACTCAACAAGTACCCTGTCTCGGCCCTTTTTTCAGGAAGCTCCTAGAGACTTGCTATCGCTTGGCTGCCGGGGCGACGATGTAGACGTACTCCAAGATCTCCTGGCCCGTGTTTGAGACATTATGCCTGGTGCCTGGTGGGATGTACGCGAACGCGGGCGCGACGAACGTTCGCTTCCCCTGACCATCAATCAACGCCTCGCCCTGCCCTCGGAGGACGACCAGTGATTCTTCATTGTGTCCGGTCGTGTGCCAACCAACTGTATCGCCGGGTTTCAGTCGGACGAATCCACTTCGCATCCCAGTCGTCTGGGGCGGGCCCTGCAGCAAAGGGCAATCCCCTCCCGAGCACTCCAACGGACGAGCAAGCGCTTCTGGCCGAGGAGCCTCTGAACGGATTGGGAATCCGAACGAAAAGAAGAGAAGAAAACACCACAGAATTTTGGAGAACGAGAGGTTCTTCATAGCCAAGCTAGTGTCCTGAGTTAGAGATTCGTTTACAAAGTCTCTCGACTTTGCCAAGGATCAGGTCCGCATCTCGGCACAACATGCGAAATACTGGCACTGAAACACTCGACTGCGACTCCTTGGATCCGCCGACGAAACCGAGGTAGGGATTAATGTTTGTGCTCGTGCGGTTCCTTTTCATGGTCCGGACGATCGTGCTCCGCGTGTTTGTGATCCGCCTCGTCCCTGTGTTCGTGGCTGTGATTGTGTTCGTGAGGATGACTGTGCTCGATGTCTCCGTGACGATGTTTGTGGGTATGGGTATGAGTGTGTTCGCCCTCGTGTTGCATCGCTTCGCCTCCCTGCACTTTAGAAGCATACAACAATCAGAAATGAAACTTCACCGCCGCCTGGATCAGCCGGGGAGCGGCCGCGCTCACGACATGTCCGAAATTGGGATCGTTAACCTCGCCATCCACGGAAGAGGGACCGTAAAACTGGGCGTGGTTGAAAATGTTGAAGGCCTCGACGCGAAGGTCGAGAGATTTGGATTCGGTCAGGGCGAAGTTCTTGCTGAGTTGCATGTCGAAATTCTCGATTCCTGGTCCGTGGAAAATACGCCGGCCGGCGTCGCCGAGCTGACCTAACGGTTCGGGAACGAGGATCGAAGTGTTGAAAGCCGGCTTGCCGTTACGCGGATTGGTGTTGAGGTTGAGCGGGCCGGGGAGGAACTCGGGCGTATCGAGCAGGTTATTGTTGATGCCATTGCCGAGTGTGCCGAGCAGCGAGCGATCTGAATCATCCACGAGCGTCACGGGAAATCCGGTGCTGAAGCGCGTGGTGCCGGAAAGACTCCAGCCGTCCGTCACGCGGTTGCGGCCGAAGGCACGATCAAACGGCAGCAGATAGGTGTAGCTGACCACGACATTGTGCGTCATATCCCACGAGGAAATCGCGCGCGATAAGCGCAGGTTGAAGGGATTGACCTCCTCGCCCAGGTTGGATGCGTCGTCGATCGATTTTGAATACGTGTATCCGGCGAGAACCGTCGACCGCGTGCCGAGCGTCAAGCGGTAAGTCGCTTCGAGCGCGCTGTAGATCGAATTTCCGATGGTTTGTTGCGCGGTCATCGAGCCATAATCCGGTCCCAATCCGACCCGCGTGCCTTGAATCGTCTTGCCCGAAGCAGTGATGTACTGCGCATCCTCGCCGAAAGGGCCGCACGTAGGGCTATTTGGTCCGACTTCGTTCGGCTGGCTAAGAGCGAGACACAGCGCCGGATTCCCGATGTTC
>JASHOO010000564.1 GCA_030041035.1 Bryobacteraceae bacterium
AGGGTACACGCACATCTTCTCTTCGACCTTGGTGAACTACTTCAACCCGGCGTTCTCGTGGTACTCAAGCATCTTTGCGCCGACAGATTTTGGGCAGACACTATCGGCGTTCCCAATTGTGCTCCAGGGCATTGGAGCGAACGCGCCGTTCACCACCATCGGCGGGCTGGACAACACCTGGGTGCAGGGTCGGCGCGCAACCCGCTTCTTCATTAACGACAATCTCGCATGGACCAATGGCGCGCACGAGCTGCGCTTTGGAACCAATACGCGGATTTTTTGGTTGAATGATTACGATTTCGGCGAGGGAACCGTTCCGCTCGTGACGTACACCACGCTGCCGCAGTTCATCTACGGCGTTGCGTCAACGGCGACCAAGACATTTCCGCGGGCCAATTCCGAGCCGTACAACTTCCTCAATCTGGATCTGTACGCGCAGGATACCTGGAAAGTGACATCGCGACTCACTTGGACCTTCGGAATCCGATCGACTGACAATTCCGATCCGTTCAACCCGCACGATGCAGTCGCGCGCCTGACCGGCTCGTTCGACGCGATTGCCCACGACGTGAATCAACCTCTCGACGCAGCGATCAAAACCGGGCTTGGCAACATCTTCGAATCCACGCCCCTCGCGATCCTGCAACCGAGAACCGCCGTGGCGTGGCAGGTTGCGCCCAACACCGTACTGCGCAGTGGATTCGGTCTTTTTAGCGATCTTCTGCCGGGGAGCGTCGTGGATCTCGTCGGTGCGAATCCTCCATACTCGGAAACTTTCCAGGGCGGTCTGTTGGGAACCGTGGGAGGGAGGGCGATCGCGCCAGGTGTGCCCAACAGCGCCGTGAACGCGACCGTCGCGGCAAATCAAGTATTCAATACCGGCTTCGCGCAGGGCCAACTCTCCTGCGCGTCGCCGCTGTCCAATCCGGGAACGTGTCTCGAACCAATAGCGATTACGGCAGTGCCGGACGGGAAGCTGCGCGCGCCTTATTTCATGCAGTGGAGCCTCGGTTTGGAACACCAGATCGGCAACACGATCCATCTTCGCGCACAATATGTTGGCACTCGTGCCGTGAACCAACCGTATACAACTCAGGTAAACGGTTACCAAACGGTTTGCCAGGGCTGCTTTGCGCCTTTCCCCTATGAGTCACCGGCCGATCCCAGATTCGCTGCGGTGACCCAACTTGCTACCGGCGCAAACAGCCACTATGACGGGCTGCAAACCACCGCCGAGAAGCGGCTTGGCCACGGGCTGCAACTTCAGGCGAACTACACCTGGAGTCACTGCATCGACACGGTTTCGAACGGTGGCTTCCTGCCGTTCTCCGCGGGCGGAATTCTGTCACCCATTCCCGGTGACCTCCAGCGCGATCGCGGCCCTTGCGACTACGACGTGCGGCACAACTTTACCGCCAACTATGTTTACGAGCTGCCGGTCAAATTGCGCAACCGCCTGGGGATTGCATTCAACGGATGGCAAGTGTCGGGCTCGGTTTTTTGGCGCAGCGGCTTGCCATTCTCCGTTTTGAGTACGCCTTATTCTGCGAATGGAAACGGGATCGTGAATGGTAGTGGTCCGCAATTCGCGAGCCTTGTTCCGGGAGTCTCGCTGTACGAACACAACCCTATTCCCGGGGTCACTCAACCCGGCACGATTCAGTGGCTGAACCCGAATGCCTTCGTTTCCACTGTCGATCCGAGCACTGCCGCATGCGCGGGAGGCGACACTCCGACGTACTGCCAGTTTGGGGATCTTGGCCGGAATGCTCTCCGCGGTCCGGATTTCATATGGACCGACTTTTACCTGACGAAGTGGTTCACTCTTGGTGAACATGTGAGACTGCGTATCGAGGGCCAGTTTTTCAATCTGTTCAATCATCCTAACTTTGCCATTCCGTCGCTCGTATATGCGGGCATCCCAGGCAATCCCTCGACCCAGACCGGTTTCGGCGCGCTCACCGCCACCACTGCGCCTCCAACCGGTCTGCTAGGCGTGGGACTTGGCGGCGACAGTTCACCGCGGATGGTGGCGTTTCAAGCCCGCCTTGAGTTCTAAATCTAAACGGTTCAGACGAGAGTGACGCCGTCGATAAACAACCTTGGCGTTCCCTCTGGTAAATGCTTCTCACACCTATGGCGCTCAGCGAGAATGTCCGCCGGCAGCTCGCCCGGTGGTTGGGGACGCGCGAACGATCAGCACAATGACAATCCGAGTCGTATCTCTCGCTCTTCTTCTTGGCGGGTGGGACATAAGTCCCGCCGTCGCCCAGAGCGAGTCCCACAAATCGATCCTGGACGCCGCTATCAGTGCAGCCGTTGACCGCGACGCACCGGCCATGATCGAGGTGCGGCACTGGATTCATCAGCATCCAGAACTCGCAAATCGCGAATTCGAGACAGCCAGGCTTGTCGCCGAGCGGCTACGCTCCCTGGGCCTCGATGTCCGGACCGGGATTGCGCATACCGGCGTGGTTGGGACCTTGAAGGGCGGCCGGCCAGGAGCAGTCGTCGCAGTGAGGTCGGAACTCGATGCGTTGCAGGTGACGGAGGACTCCCCGTACGCCTTCAAATCAAGAGTGCGCACCACCCTTAACGGAGAGGATGATGGCGTGGCCCACGCCTGCGGTCATGACATCCACATCGCCGCGATTCTGGGGGTTGCCAGCGTGCTGGCCTCGGTACGCACGCAACTCCCCGGCACGATGATTTTCGTTTTTCAG